>NZ_JBSFNC010000021.1:0-86367 GCF_053586895.1 Amycolatopsis sp. NPDC003731
CTCGACGAGGCGGACGGCTCGGTGACGCCGCTGGCCGAAGAACTGACCGCCTGGTCTTCGACGAGCTTCGCGGCCAAACACGCGTGTCGACCCTTCAAGCACGCGTGTCGACCCTCTAAACACGCGTGTTGACCCTTTGAGCACGGGGTGGGCGGACGAGCTGGCATGTAAGCCGGATCCTGTTCCCCGGTCGCCTTGCGGCTCGCGGGGCGGCGGCCATCCATCTCGGCCTGCCGTCGCCGGCAGGCTCCAGCGGCCTACCCGCAGGCTCGGACGGGCCGTCCTCGAACGCCTGCGCAGGAGCTCGCGCTCCCTCTTGGCCTTGCTCCGGGTGGGGTTTACCTAGCCGTCCCGGTCGCCCGGGACGCTGGTGGTCTCTTACACCACCGTTTCACCCTTACCCCCGCCGAGGCGGGGGCGGTCTGTTTTCTGTGGCACTTTCCCGCGGGTCGCCCCGGGTTGCCGTTAGCAACCACCCTGCCCTGCGGAGTCCGGACTTTCCTCGGGCCGGGTCGCCCCGGCCCGCGACCGCCCTGCCAGCTCGTCCGCAGGCTGGATCGTAGCCCAGCGCGGCTCAGTGACCGGCCACCGCCTCGCTGCGGCGGCGGGGCCGGGCCGGGGGCGGGGACTCGGCGGGCGCCGGGTGCTGGCGGGCCAGTTCCGCGGTCCAGTGCAGGACGGCGGCCGGGCTGTCGAGGCCGATCAGGCCGACGAGCCGGCCCTGGCGGACGAAGCCGGTGATCGGCCGGGTGCCCGGGACCGGGGACTCCAGCAGCACCGTGTCGGTGGCCAGCGACGGCCGGCCGGCGACCTGGATCCGGACGCCGTGCTGCTCGGACCAGTAGCGCGGCACCGGCGTGTAGGCCGGGGCCCCCTGCGGCCCGGCCAGGAGGTTCTCGGCGGCCGCGCGGCTCATCTCCACGGCGTTGAGCCAGTGCTCCTCCCGGTGCGGTGCGCTGTCGAAGCGGAGGTTGGGCCAGCGGGCGACGTCGCCGGCCGCGACGATCGTCGACGAGCCGACCACGTGGCAGGTCGGCGCGCAGACGACGCCGTCGTCGAGCGGCAGCTTGGCGCCGCGCAGCCAGGACACCGCCGGGACGCTGCCGACCGCGACCACGACGCAGGCGGCCTCGAGGGCGCGGCCGTCGGCGAACTCGAGACCGACGTGCGTGGGCGCGGGCCGCCAGCGGCGGATCGTGGTGCCGAGTTCGAGGTGGACGCCGCGGGCGGTGTGCAGCGCCGTGAGCCAGTCGCCGATGTCGGGCCCGAGGACGTCGGCCAGGAGGGCGCGCTGCCGTCCGAAGAGGACGACCTCGCGGTTCATCTCGCGCAGGCTGGAGGCGACTTCGCAGCCGATGAAGCCGTCGCCGATCACGGCGACCGGGCCCGGGTTGGAGGCGAGGGCGCGCTGGAGGGCGATCGTGTCGGAGAGGGTGCGGACGACGACCACGCGCGGGTGGCCGTGCGGCGCGCCGGGCATCCGGCGCGGTTCGACGCCGGTGGCGACGATCAGGCCGTCGTAGTGGAGTTCTTCGTCGCGGAGGTGGACGACCTGACGGTTCGGCGAGAGCCCGGTGACCGGCGTGCCGAAGCGCCATTCGGCGTCGACCTCCAGGGGGTCGGCGAGCAGCGTGTCGGCGCGGCTGACCGCCCCGGTGAGCAGCTGCTTGGACAGCGCGGGGCGGTGGTAGGCGATGTCGGGTTCGGCGCCGAGGACGACGACTTCGCCGTCGAACCCGAGTTCGCGCAGCCGTTCGGCCGCGCGCAGGCCGGCCAGGCCGGCTCCGGCGATGACGATGCGTTCGCTCATCGGGTGGCTCCCAACAGGTGGATGGCTCTCATGGGGCAGGCGCGCGCGGCGGCCTGGACGTTCGGGACGAGCTGGGCTTCCGGGCGCCTCTCGTAGGCGAGCTGCCCGTCCTGGCCGAGCTGGAAGACCTGGGGCGCTTCGGACTGGCAGACCCCGTAGGCGTGACAGCGCTGGCTGTCGACGTCGACGCGCACGGTGGCCGGCTCCGGGCCGTCCCCCGCGGGCGGCCGCGCGACCAGGCCCACGCGGGCCAGCGCCTCGGCGGGCAGCACGCGCAGCACCGACAGCAGCACCGGCGGGACGAGCAGCGTGATGCCGGCCAGCCAGACGACGGCGAGGTGCCCGCTCGCGATGGCGCCGAGCCACGCGTGCACGGCGAGCAGGCCGATGGCGAGGTACCCCACCTGGTGGAACCGCAGCCAGCGGCCTTCGCGGGTGCCGCGGCGCAGGGCCGCGGTCACCGACACGGCGATGACGAGCTCGAGGCCGGCGATGCCCAGCGCGTGCCGGGGCGTGCCGTCGTAGAAGGGCAGGAGGAGGTCGGCGACGCCGAACGGGTCGTCCTCCAGGAAGAGGAAGGTCAGCCCGTGCAGGGTGCCGGTGGCGAGGGTGAACGCGGCGAGCACGACGTGCCCGGTGCGGATCGCGTCCTGGCCGCTGAACCGGCGGACCCAGCCGGTCGCGGCGAGGACGCCCCAGCACAGCGTCAGGCACATGCAGAGGTAGGTGAGGCGGCCGGACAGCGTGGCGGCCTCGGCGATCCCGGTGTCGTGCGGCGACACCGGGATCAGCGCGGCGTGGGGGGACATGGAGCGGCTTACCTCCGGGGGCGCGGCGAGGTCCTGCCGGGGGTTCCGAGCAGGCGGAGCAGGCCGAACGTGGCGACGGCGGCGAGGGCCACGAGAACGGCACCGGCGGCGATGGCGCCGCCGCCGAGGGTGTCGTCCTCGGTGGCGGAGACGAGCAGGGACGTGGTTTCGGCGAGCCCGGTGCTCTCGAGCAGGGTCAGGTGCCCGAGCGAGGTGTCGACGGCGGTCTGGGCGAACGCGCGGACGTCGTCGTCGCGGGTGCCCGCGCGGACGTCGGAGGCGAGCCCGAAGAGCGTGCCGTACTCGGCGCGGAGGCGGTTGACGTAGGCGCGGTCGAACGTGTCGCCGGAGTCGGCGGCGATCTCGTCGGCCCAGCCGCGCTCCCGGTCGGTCGGCTCCCCCGGCAGGGTGACGGCGAGCCGGTCGGCGACGGCGCGCAGGGCGACGTCGAGGCGGGCTTGGTCGTCGGCGATGCGGACGGCGACGGCGCGCACGCGGCGGTTGGTGGCCCGCTCGACGGCGAGCCTGCTCGACGGCACGGCCCACAGCGTGTGCTGCTTGAGCCGGGTCAGCAGGGCGCGGTCGGACTGCTGCAGTTCCCCGGCCGACGCCGGCCCGGCACAGCCCAGCAACAGCGCGGCCGCGGCGGCCAGCAACGCCACGAATCGGAGCGGCATCCCCGTTGTCCCTTCGCAAAGGAGTCCTCATCTCCTGGTACGGGGCAGGAGTGTGATCCGGTTCTCTCCGTCACCTTTTAGTGACCTGTGACCTGTATCACAAGACACATTGTGAACCGGCCGGTGGTGACACTCGCCGACGCTGCATCGAATTGAGCCGTGAAACTGATGCATATGGCCTATTAAGTGATTTTGCGCTACGCTCCGATGACCCTACGGTCCGCCAGTCAGGTGAGGTTGCGAGCTTTATGGAAGCAGCAGGAAGAGAAAGTCGCGGCCAGGTCGGCTACGCGTCGTCCGCGACAGCGGTCGACACCGGCCCCGCGGCGGGGGACGACCTCGTCCCGCTGCTCTACAAAGACTTCCGAGCCACCCTGTTTGCGCAGGTCCTGGCCCTGACCAACCATGATCGCCAGTGGACCGAAGACGTGGTGCAGGAGACCATGATCCGGGCCTGGCAGCACTCCGCGACGCTCGAACGCGAGCCCGGAATGCTGCGCGGATGGCTGCTCACGGTGGCCCGGCGGATCGTCATCGACGGCTGGAGGAATCGCCGCGTCCGCCCGCAGGAGGTCGCTCTGGAGATCCCGGAAAACGCCGAGTCCACGGACCGCACGGACAGCTCGTTAGCGGCGCTAACGATTACTCGGGCATTGCGGGAACTGGACGCCAAATATCAGTCGGTCATCTACGAGACTTATCTCGCGGGAAATACCGTTCGGCAGGCGGCGGAAATTCTCGGAATTCCCGAGGGAACTGTCAAATCGCGGTTGTACACGGCGATGCGGCAATTGCGGAAAGCGCTCGGGGAAGTGGCGATCCGATGAGCGGGCGGAAGGGGGACACCGCGGCCTACGGGCTCGGTGTCCACGACGATCCGGAAGAGTTCGAAGCCCACTTGCGGAGCTGCGCCCGCTGCCGGGGCCGGGTCGCCGGGTTCACCCCGGTGGCCGGCGCGCTGGCCGAAGCCGTGCGGCTGGGCTACCTGCCGCCGGGCGACGGGGCGGCCCGGCGCCGGAAGTCGGCGGGCTCGGCGGCCCTGCGGGGGCCCGCGGCCGGCCCGCTCCTGCTGCTGGCGCTCGGCGTGGCCGCAACGAATCTTGCGGGGGTCCGGGTGGCAGAGCCCCCGGCCCGCGGCGAAGCCGCGGATGTCACCGCCCTCTGCGCGCACCGGCCGGTGGTCGGGAAGATCCGGTTCGCAAGCCCTGCGTCCATCGTCTCCCCTGGTCAGGTCGTGGCCGGTACCGGCCGCGCACCGCGGTCTCTCCCGTGGTCGGCCGGTTTCCAGTAGTCTGCCCCAACCCAACATGAAAGTCCTTACGGTGGATACCGAAGTAAATCCCGAGCACCCCGCCAGCGGGGCTTCGGTACCGAAGCGTCCCGCCCCGCGGCTCCCCGGCCGCGAGCCCGAGCTCGGCCGCCTGACCGGTCTCTTCCCGGCCGTCCTGGGCGGCACGGCCGCCAACGCGGTGCTGGCCGGGGAGTTCGGCATGGGCAAGAGCGCCACCCTGCGGACCACCGCGGCGCTGGCCGCGGACGCGGGCTTCACCATCGCGACGGCCACCGGGTCGCGGCTGGAGAGTCACTTGGCCGGCGGGGTCGTCCGGCAGCTGGCCGACGCGCTCGAGGAGCCCGGCGCGCCTCCGCGCCCGCCCGTCGCCGAGCTGTGCGGCGCGGCCGGCGAGAGCGAAGCGCTCGACCTCTTCTTCCGGATCGTCCGCGACGCCACCGACCGCGGTCCGCTGTTCCTCGGCATCGACAACATCCACCTGGCCGACGCCTGGTCCATGCGGTGCCTGGCCTACCTCCGCAGCCGCGTGCTCGACCTGCCGGTGCTGGTCGTCCTGACGTCGGTCGTCGGCTACCCGCAGCACCGCGAGGTCGCGCTGCTGGACATGGTGGGGAGCACCCCGCTCACGGTCACGCTGAACGGCCTCGGCGACGCGGCCGCGGCGGAGGTCCTCGGCCTCGCCCCCGGCGAGCTGGCCTCCGCCTGCCGCGAGGCGACCGGCGGCAACCCGGTGCTGCTGCAGGCGCTGCGGCCGCGGCTGCTGCCCGGCGCGGACCCGCACGAGCTCGGCTCGTCGCTGATCGGGCAGGTGCTCACCACGCGGGTGCAGGAGTTCCCGCACGCGCCGGCCATCCTGCACGCGGCGGCGATCCTCGGCGAGGACGCCGGCTTCGACCTGCTGGCCCGGCTGGCCGGCGTCGACGAGCTCGACGCGCTGCAAGCGATCGACACCCTGGTCCGGCTGCACGTGCTGACCAACAGCGACCAGCCGACGCTGACCTACTCCTTCGTCCGCAACTCCGTGCTCAAGGACATGCCGCACACGACGCGGGCGGTCAACCACTCGCGGGCGGCGAAGCTGCTGACCGAGGCGGGGGCGCTGCCCGAGCGCGTGGCCGCCCACCTGCTGGAAGCGCCGTCGATCCGGATCCCGTGGGCGGTGGACGTGCTGCGGCTGAGCGCGCGCGACGCCGTGTTCTCCGGACGGCCCGAGCTGGCCGCGCGGCACCTGCGCCGGGCGCTGGAGGAGCGGCTGACGTCCGGGCGCCGGATGGCCGTGCTGCTGCAGCTCGCGCACGCGGAGTTCCAGTTCGACCCGCCCGCCGCGGCGAAGCGGGTGCGGGAAGCCGTCGACACGGTCGGCAACCGCGAGACGGCCGCGTACATCGCCACCGCGATGCTGCTGTCGCTGTGCGGCGGCCAGGACGCCCGGCTCGGGATCAGCGCGGCGGGCCAGATCGCGGCGCGGCTCGACGCGGGCGGCCCGGACGCGGTGTGGCCGCTGCTGTGCATGACCTACCTCGCCGAGGCCGGCAGCCGGCTCGGCCCGCCCCCGGAGTTCCGCGACTTCGAGGAGCAGTGGGCACCGCTGACCGACCCGGCGGCCCAGCGGAGCCGCTCGGCGCTGCTGGCGCTGGACGCGGTCCGCAGCGGCGAGTCGGCGCAGGACGCCATCGGCCACTTCGCCGACGCGCTGAGCCAAGCCGGGGCTTCGCCGCAGGCCGAGGGCGCCGCCACCCGGAGCCCCCGAGGGGTGGCGGGCGACGACGGCGACCTGTTCGAGCAGCACTACTTCTTCACGCTGGCCACGGCGGTGCTCGCGGACGAGCCGGCCCACGTCGACCGGCTGTGCCGGGTCCTCGACGTCGAGCGCGAGCCCTGGGACGTCCACGTGCCGCACGGCGCGCTCCCCACCCTGGCCCGCGGGATCGCCCTGCAGGCCAGCGGCGACCTGCAGCGCGCGAGCGTCCACTTCGAGTCGCTGCTGCGCCGCTTCGACGAGCGCGGCGCGACGACGACGTGCCCGGTCGGCGTCCTGTGCGCGGCGAAGCTCGTCGAATGCTGGGTGGACCTGGGCCGGTTCGAGGCGGCGACGTCCCTGCTGGACCGGATGGACTTCGTCGCCAGCCAGGGCTTGTTCACGCACACGTACCTGCTTTACGCGCGCGGGCGACTGCGCGTCGCGACGGGGTACACGCGCTTCGGGTTCGAGGACCTGCTGAGCTGCGGCCGCCGCCTGGCGCACCACGGCATGCGGTTCCCGGGGTTCGTGCCGTGGCGGGCCCACGCGGCGCGCGCGGCGCTGGCGCTGGGCCAGACCGACGACGCGGCCCGTCTGGCCGAAGAGGACATCAACGCGTCGGCCCGCTGGGGCGCGGCGCGGCCGCTCGGGACGGCGTTGACGACACTGGGGCTGGTCCGGGAGGACGACGAAGCCGAGCGGGCGTTGCAGAAGGCGATCACGACGCTGCGGTCGTCCCCGGCGCGGTTGCAGCTGGCGACGGCGCTGACGGAGCTGGGGACGCTGCAGGCCCGGCACGGTCAGTCGGAGAAGGCGATCGAGACGCTGCGGCAGGCGGTGGAGCTCAGCGAGCAGTGCGGGGCGCGGCCGCTGGCCCGCCGGGCGGCCGAGGAGCTGCGCTCGGCGCGGCGGGCGCTGACGCCGGCAAAGGACAACGAGCACGGGCTGACCCGGCAGGAGAACCGGATCGCGGTGATGGCGGCGCAGGGCCTGACGAACCGCGAGATCGCGACGGCGTTGCACCTGACGCGGCGGACGGTGGAGCTGCACCTGTCCGGGGCGTACCGGAAGCTGGGGATCCCCGGGCGGGCGGAGCTCGGTGGCGCGCTGGCGAAGTCGTCCCAGCGGGTGGACGGCCGCTGAGCGCGGTCAGCCCGCGAGTCCCAAGCCCAGCCAGAGCGCGACGGTGGCCGCGGCCAGGCACAGCGGGGTCGTGAGCGCCCCGAGGACGTGGAACGTCTTGAAGGAGGGCGGCTTCGGGAGCGTCCGGCGCCAGAGCAGGGTGGCCAGGGAGCCGAGGTAACTCGCGTTCGGGCCGATGTTGACGCCGAGCAGCACCGCCAGCAGCACGCCCGGCGCCGGGTGCGCGCCCAGCACCGACAGCAGGATCAGCGTGGCGGGCAGGTTGTTGACCAGGTTGGCCAGCAGCGCGGCCACCCCGGCGGCGATCAGGAGGTCGACCAGGCCGGTGGACGTCGGCAGGACGTCACGCAGCACGCCGCCGAGGACGTGCTCCGACACGGCCTCGACCACGACGGCCAGGCCGAGCACGAACAGGCACAGCTGCGGCGCGGCCTCGGTGACCAGCTGCCACGGCCGGATCTTGCCCTGCGCGAGCGCACGCACGCCGAGGACGAGCGCGGCCAGCGCGGCGATCCAGCCGGGTTCGACGTGCCCGAGCTGCCCGACGGCGAACCCGGCGAGCGTCAGCCCGAGGACGACGAGCGAGAAGGTCGGCGTCTCCAGGTGCTGCCGCGGTTCGGGCGTCTCCCGCGGCCGCAGGTCGGCCTTGAAGAACCGGAGGAAGACGAGCAGTTCGAGGCCGATGGTGACGAGCCACGGCAGGGCCATCAGCGCGGTGAACCCGGCGAAGGTCAGCCCGGACGCGGCGAAGGCGAGCAGGTTGGTCAGGTTGGAGACGGGCAGCAGCGTCGACGCCGAGTTGGCCAGGTGCGCGCAGGCGTAGACGTGCGGCCGCGCGGGCAGTTCGAGGCTGGTGGCGGTGGCGAGGACGACGGGGGTGAGCAGCACGACGGTGGCGTCCAGGCTGAGGATCGCGGTGACCCCGGCGGCGGCGGCGAAGGTGAGCACGAGCAGCCGCCGCGGCCGGCCGTGGCACGCCTCGGCGAGCCGGTTGCCGAGCCAGGCGAAGACGCCGTCGACACTGGCCAAAAAGGACAAAAGCAGGATAGCGGCCAGAAACCCCAGCGTGGGCAGGATTTCCACCGCCCGCTCCCCGGCGGCGGCGGGGTGCACCAGTCCGAGGAGGAGGGCAACCCCGGCAGCGGGAACGGCGGCAACGGCTTCGGGCCACCCCCGCGGCCGGACGATGGCGAAGACGAGCACACCGGCGAGGAGCAGCAGGCTGGCCGCGCCCGCGAGGAGATTCACGCGTTCACGCTAACCGCGGCCCGATTTTGTCGGTGCCACCGGGTAGCGTGGAAAACGGGGGGCGCCCCCGCGGGCCGGAGTCCGAAGTGGACGCCGGCTGGGCTTGCGTGGCCCGGTGGCGGGGCGCGAAGGGACATGACGCGCGGGCCTGGCGGGCCTCACGCGTGGCTGGAGCGGCATCACGCCAGCCTGAAGAACCACCACACGCACGGCGGGACATCCGCGGAACCGGAGCGGCACCACACGGGACCGGAGCGGCGTCACGCGGGCTCCGCGGGGCATCACGTGGGACCGAGCGGGTAACTCGCATAGTTGAGACCGGATCTCACGTGATCGGAGCCGGGTCCCGGGTGGTCGGCGGTTCCGGGCTCAACCACTCCGGCCAGAGGCGCGCCGGGGACCGGCGGTGAGAGCAGGGTCAGCTGGGCATGGTGATCGTCTGGCCCGGCTTCATCGTCGCCCCGCAGTCGTCGAGGGGGCCGCCGAAGCGGTCGGCCGCCACGGCCGGGATCGTCTTCGCCGCATACTCCTGGGCCGCCTTCAGCTTGGCCGGGTCCGTCACCGCGTCTCGGCGGACCCAGTCTCCGTTGCGCAGGCCCTCGATCGGCGATGAATAGATCAGCACGTAGTCGCGGTCGAGGCGCGGGTCCAGTGCGATGCCGTTGCCCGCCGCCCAGGGGCCCCACGAGTGGATGAACGTCGGCTTGACCGTGTCGAACACGTAGTTGCGCAGGCCCGCCAGGTCGTTGTCGTGGACCAGGTCCGCGATCGGCTTGTTGACCAGGCCCGCCATGTCGACCAGCTCGAGCCGGCTGGTCATCGACGAACCGCCGAGGTCCGGCAGCAGCAGCGACGCCTTCTGCAGGCCCAGGATGTCCGCGTACGTGTTGAAGCCGCGGCCGAAGCGGTCGGCCACCAGGCACGCCGTGATGTTCGGGTTCTTCGCGAACTTGTCCGCCGCGGCCGCGAACCCGACCGCCGACGGGACGAACGCGCCCACCAGCACCACGACGATCCCCGCGCGCAGCAGTACCTGCCGGTGGCGCAGCAGCTCGCCGGCCGACAGCGTGCCCGCGATCACCGCCAGCGCCCAGATCGGGCTGGCGAACCGGTGCTGGTACATCCAGTCGGCGACCATCACGCCGTACGCGACGATCCCCAGCCCCAGCGGCACCAGCAGCGCGATCAGCGACCGCCGCCACGGGGCCTTGACCAGCGCGAACACGATCACCAGCGCCAACGCGATGACGCCGGCCCAGCCCGCGTAGCCGACCAGCTCGAACGGCCGCTTGACCGCGTCGAAGCCGGGCAGGCCCTGCTGCTTGGCCACCGACGGGTTGGCCAGTAGCCGCCCGAACTCCGCGTGGCGCCAGACGACGTACGCGCCGAACGGCACCGCGAACGCCGCCACCGACAGCAGGGCGAGCCGGAAGCTCTTCCAGAACAGCCCCGAGCGCAGCAGGAACAGCGCCGCCAGGGGGTACGCGCCCGCGTAGATCAGGCCTTCCGGGCGGGTCAGCGCGGCGAACGCCACCATGACCCCGGCCCAGAGCGCGACCTTGGGGGTCAGGAGCCGGTCCTTGCGCACCGCGACGAACAGCGTCACGCCGAGGGTGACGACCGCGAACGCGAACAGCGAGTTCTCCAGGCCGGACACGACCCAGATGACGTACGACGGGATCGTCGCCAGGGTCAGGCCCGCGATCAGCGTCGCCAGCCACGCGAAGCGCGTGAAGATCTGCTTCGCGGCGATGTGGCAGGCCGTCAGGACGCCGCCGGTGAACAGCAGGCCCAGCGCCTTCGGGAACAACACGTAGTCCGGGATGCCGAAGATCGCGCCGTGGTCGAACAGGCCGACGAGCTTGCCGAGGCCGAGCAGCACCATCCACGTCGGGTCGGAGAAGCCCTCGACCGGCGGCGCGCCCGGCTGCAGCACCGGGCCGAGGCCGTCGGCGAAGCTGCGGGCGTAGGAGAAGGTGATGGCGGCGTCGTCGACGATCCAGTGGCCGTACCGGGTGGCGTGCACGGCCACGGCCGCGACGCCGGCGAGCACGGCCAGCACCGGCGCCAGGCGCGCGCCCCAGCCGCGGGTGGCCGTGGTGGTGGCCGGGTCCTCGGGGACGTCGCTCGGGGAGGTCTCGGTGAGTGCGCTAGCCGTCATGTCCTCGTCACTGTTCCGCCCGCAGGCTTCTGCCGGTGGGATACGCGCGAGCTGGCGCCCCCTGACTGGGTCGATCTTCGAGACCCGCCACCGCGGCGACGCGGTCGAGACACTGTAGCCAATACCCCATCCGGGGTCCGCCACGCGTCGGTGTTGAGCGTGATCCACCCCACATTTTCGCCGGTCAGGCCAGGTGCGAGGTGTCGTTGACGAGGCGGACCGAAGCGTTCCCGTCCGGGTAGAACTCGACGATCGACAGAGACGCCAGATCCAGGTGCAGCCGGAAGAGCAGCTGCGGGCCGGCGTCGAGGCCCATCCGCAGCAGTGTCTTGATCGGCGTCACGTGGCTGACCAGCACCAACGTCTTCCCGCCGTGCTCGGCGATGAGCTCGTCGCGGGCCTTGCGGACCCGCCGGTGGACGACGTCGAAGCTCTCCCCGGCGGGCGGCGGCACCGAGCTGTCGCCGAGCCAGGAGCGGTGCAGCTCGGGGTCGCGGTCGGCCGCTTCGGCGAAGGTCAGGCCCTCCCACTCGCCGAAGTCGGTCTCGATCAGGCCGGGGTGGGTCTCGACGCGGCCGCCGAGCGCGTCGGCGACGGCCTGCGCGGTCTGCTTCGTGCGGGTCAGCGGCGAGGAGACGATCGGGACGGCCTCGCCGTCGACGACCAGGCCCTCGGTCGCGGCCAGCCGCTTCGCGGCCGCGGCGGCCTGCGCCCGGCCCAGCTCGGTGAGCGGGACGTCGCCGCGGCCGGAGTAGCGGCGCAGCGCCGACATCTCGGTCTGGCCGTGCCGGAGCAGGAGCAGCCGGGTGGGGGTGCCTTTCGCGCCCGTCCAGGCCACCGTCGCGCGGTCCGGCTTGCGCGTCGGGAGCTGGGGTTTGGCGGCGGTTCCGGGGCGCCCCGCGGCGGGCTTGCCGGTCGCCGCGTCCATGGCCTCGTTGGCCAGCCGGTCGGCGTGGGAGTTCTGCGCGCGCGGGATCCACTCGTACTTGACGCGGGAGAAGCCGGCGGCCAGCTCCTTGGCCCGCTCGGCCAGCGGCTGCATGTCCGGGTGCTTGATCTTCCAGCGCCCGGACATCTGCTCGACCACGAGCTTCGAGTCCATCCGGACGTCCACAGTGGACGCCCCCAGCTCGGCCGCGGCGGCCAGGCCGGCGATCAGGCCGTTGTACTCGGCGACGTTGTTGGTGACCACGCCGAGGCTTTCCTTGCGCTCGGCGAGGACTTCGCCGTCGGCGTCGCGCACCACGGCGCCGTAGCCGGCCGGCCCGGGGTTGCCGCGGGAGCCGCCGTCGGCCTCGACGATGACGTGCGAGGTCACAGACCCGACTCCAGGGTCCGGACCAGGATCGCGCCGCAGTTCTCGCACTGGATGACTTCGTCCTCCGGCGCGGCCTTGATCTCGCTGACCGTGTTGCGGTCCAGCTCCAGCTGGCAGGCGCCGCAGCGGCGGGCCCGCAGCAGCGCCGCCCCGATGCCCTTGTGCTCGCGGACGCGCTCGTACAGCTTGAGCAGCGGCTCCGGGAAGCGCGGCACGAGCTTCTCGCGGTCTTCGGCGCGGCGCGCGCGGGTGGTGTCGAGGTCCTTGAACGCCTCGTCGCGGCGGGCGATCGCGGCGGCGACCTCGGCTTCGGCCTTGTCGACCTCGGCGCCGGTGCGCTGCGCGTCCAGGCCGAGGGCCTCGCGCTGCTCCATCAGCTCCAGCAGGTCGTCCTCCAGCGCGCTCTGGCGGCGCTCCAGCGACTGCAGCTCGTGCTCGATGTCGGTCATCTGCTTCGCGTTCACCGTGCCGGAGGCCAGGAGCTTGCGGTCGCGGTCCTCGCGGGCGCGCACCGACTCGATCTCCTTCTCCTGCCGGGCGATCTCGCGGTCGAGGTCGGAGGCGGCGGTCTCCACCGACACGAGCGCGTCGCGGCGCTCGCGGACGGTCTTCTCCCCCGCGTCGATCTCGGCCAGCTCGGGCAGGGTGCGACGGCGGTGCGCGGTGCGCGAGAGCTCGGCGTCCACCTTGGCGAGCTCGAGCAACTGGCGCTGCACGGCGGGTTCGGCCTTCACGGTGCTCCTCTTAGATCGATGTGCGCTCGGCGCGGACGTTCCACGGGTCGGTGCGCCGCGTGGAGACGTGAACGTCGACGTTACCCGCAAACGCCTGCGCCACGAGCGCCGAGGCTTGCCCGCACCAGGGCCACTCGCTGGCCCAGTGGGTCAGTCCGACCAGCGCGGGCACCGGGCCGCGGCCGGCGAGGTGCTCGCCGGCGGGGTGATGCCGCAGGTCGGCGGTGACGAAGGCGTCGACACCGGCCTCGGTGGCCTGCTTCAGGTAGGAGTCTCCGGCGCCGCCGGAGACGGCGACGGTGCGGATCGGGCGGTCGGCGTCGCCCGCGCCGAGCACACCGGGCACGGTCGCCGGGAGGGCGTCGGCGACGCGCTGGACGAACACCGCGAACGGCTCGGGCTCGGGCAGCTCGCCGATCCGGCCGATGCCGGTGACGCCGTCGGCTTTCGGCTCCAGGGGGCCGGTGACGCGAAGGCCGATCGCCTGCGCGAGGGCGTCCGAGACGCCAGGGTCGGCGGAGTCGGCGTTGGTGTGCGCGCAGTAGAGGGCGATGCCTTCGCGGATCATCCGGTGGACGAGCGAGCCCTTGGCGGTGTCGGCCGGGACGCCGTGCACCCCGCGCAGCAGCAGCGGGTGGTGCGCCACGATCAGCTGCGCGCCGAGCTCGACGGCTTCGTCGACGGTCTCGGCGACGGGGTCGACGCAGAACAGCACGCGGTGCACGGGTTCGGCGGGATCGCCGCAGACGAGGCCGACGGCGTCCCACGACTCGGCGAGTTCGGGCGGGTAGGCCCGTTCCAGCACGGAGATGACTTCGGAAAGGGCGGAAGGCGCGGGCACGCGGTGATTTTCGCATGTAGCGTTCCGGGTCATGCGCCTTCGGTCCTTGCTCGTCACGGTGACGGCGGTCCTCGCCGCGTCGCCGCTCTTCGCGGCCCCGGCATCGGCTTCGGAGCCGTCGTTGTGGCGGCTCACGGACCTGGCGGCCCAGCGCGTCGCGATCGCCGATCAGGTGGCGGCGGCCAAGTACGGGACGCCGTCGCCGATCGACGACCCGGTGCGGGAACAGCAGATCTACGACTCGGTGGCGTCGCGCGCCCCGGGCCTCGGCCTCGCCCCGGCGGACGCGGTGCGGTTCTTCCGCGCCCAGATCGAGGCGAACAAGCTGGTGCAGCGCGGCCTCTACGCGCGTTGGGACGCGCACCCGTCGGAGGTGCCTTCGCCGCGGCCGGACCTCTCGCGGATCCGCCCGGTGATCGACGGGCTCAACACGGGGTTGCTGACGGAACTGGCGGCGACGGTGCCGGCGCGGGCCGCGCGGACGTGCCCGATCCAGCAGCTGGTGACGGCGGACGTGGTGGACGTCTTCCACCGGTTCGACGCACTGCACGTGCGGGCGCTCGCCGAGGCGACGTCGGCGACCTGCACGGCGGGTTAGGGCGCCCCGGCGGCGTCAGGGCCGCCGCGGCGCCGGGTGGGGGTCAGTTGCAGTTGCCGCAGCAGCCGCAGCCCTGACCGGTGCACTTCGAGCAGCACCCGTGCATGATCGCTCTCCTTCCGGTTCGCGTCCTCGCCCGATCGACGCTAAGTGGGCGCCATCGGCCGCGGATACCGCCGAGCGGGCGGGTGACCGGGTGAACCCGGTGGTTACGCACGGGCCTCGCGGCCCGGCCGGGGTGGCCGGTCGTTACCCTCGGGGCGTGCCGCACATCGTCTTCGTCTGCTCCGGCAACATCTGCCGTTCCCCGATGGCCGAGCTGGTGTTCCGGGCCGGGCTCGACGCGGCCGGGCTCGGGGACGCCGTGCGCGTCACCAGTGCCGGCACCGGTCCGTGGCACGCCGGGGAGCCCGCCGACAAGCGGGCCCGCGCGACGCTCAAGGCGCACGGCTACCCCACCTCCCATGTCGCGTCCGAGGTCTCCGACGAGGACCTCGCCGCCGATCTGCTGCTGGCCGCGGACGAGGGGCACCTCGAGTTCCTGCGCGCGCGGGTCGACGACCCGGGCAAGGTGCGGCTGCTGCGGTCGTTCGACCCGTCGGCCCCCGAGGGCGCCGAGGTCCCGGACCCCTACTACGGCGGCGACGAAGGCTTCGAAGACGTCCTCGGCATGGTCGAGCGCACGGTGCCCGGCCTGCTGGACTGGGTGCGCGCCCACGCGTGATCGGCGTCACAGGCACGCGAAGTACTGATCCACCCGGCCCGGCGATATCCCTTCCGGCATCGTCACCGATGAGGGGAATCGCGTGCTCAGAAGAATTTCGGGCGTTCTTGCGCTCGTGACGGCGGCGGGGGTCCTGGCCGCCGCGCCGGCCCGAGCGATCGCCGGGGGAAGCCAGGCCGCCGAGGGGACGTATTCGTTCGTCACCAAGGTGAACACCGCCGGCCGGGCCTGCACCGGGTCGCTGGTCGCGCCGCAGTGGGTGCTGACCGCGTCGACCTGCTTCGGCGACTCGGTTCCGGCGGGACCGCCGCCGTCGGCCGCCACCGCGACCGTGGGCGGGCGGACCGCCGGAGTCACCGCGCTCGTGCCGCGGACGGACCGGAACCTCGTCCTGGCCCGGCTGGACGCCCCCGTCTTCACCGTCGCCCCGGTCGCGCTCGCCGCGGGCCCGGTGCGGGCCGGCGAGGTGCTGCGGATCGCCGGCTGGGGCCGGACCGCGACCGAGTGGGTGCCGGACAAGCTGTCCACCGCGCTCTTCACCGTGCAGTCGAGCACCGCCACGACGCTGGCCGTCACGGCCGGCGCGACCACCTGCAAGGGCGACGCGGGCGGCCCGGCGCTGCGCGAGACCGGCGGAACGGCCGAGCTCGTCGCGATCAACGCCGCGTCGTGGCAGCACGGCTGCATCGGGGAGACCGAAACCCGCCACGGCACCACCGAAACGCGGCTCGACGACATCGCGGACTGGGTCCGGGCGCAGCTCCCGCCGTACGCCATCCGCAACTTCAACGGCCTGTGCACCGCCGCCGGTGCCCGGGTGACCACCGCGGTCTGCGCGCCGGACGCGGCCGGGCAGCGGTGGACCCTGCCCGGCGACGGCACCGTGCGGACCCCGGACGGGCGCTGCCTCGGCGTGACCGGGACGGACGTCGTGACCGCCGCGTGCGCGGCCGTCCCGGAACAGCAGTGGCGGTTCCCCGGCGACGGCACCCTGCGGACGGCGGCCGGCGCCTGCGCCGACCTCGGCAGCAACGACGCGGGCACGCCGCTGCTCGTCACCGGGTGCGTCGCCGGCAACGTGAGCCAGCAGTGGTTCCTCAAGGGCGACGGCACCCTGCGCAACCACAACGGCCTCTGCGCCGACCTCGGCTCCAACGCCGAGAAGACGCCGATGATGGTGGTGGTCTGTGACGAGAGCCTCGTCAGCCAGCGCTGGGGGCTGTCCGGCGGCTCGCTCGTCAACACCAACCAGCTCTGCGCCGACCTGGGCTCGAACGCCCCGGGGACGCGGCTGATCATGGTCGCGTGCGACGCCGGCCACGTCAGCCAGCAGTGGACCACGCCGGGTGACGGCACCCTGCGCAACCACAACGGCCTCTGCGCCGACCTGCGGTCGAACGCCCCGGGCGCCGGGGTGATCACGGACGTCTGCGTCGCCGGGAACCCGAGCCAGCAGTGGCGGCTCGACCGCTGACGCCGGGTTCGCCCCGCCCGGGTGGTTCGTCCGGCCTCCGTCACCGGTGACGGAGGTCGGCGGGCGGCCCGGGCGGGGCACGGCCTACCGTGGTGGGGTGCGGTTGCGGTTCCTGCTGAAGCCCGGGTGGCTGGCTCTGACGGCGGTGGTGTTCACCTTCGCCATCTGCTGCTTCACCCTGCTCTCGCCGTGGCAGTTCAGCCGCAACACCGAGCGGGAGCAGCAGAACGCCGCGCTGGAGACGTCGTTCACCGCCGCGCCGGTGCCGCTCGCGCAGCTGCTGCCGCCGGGGAGCGTGCCCGGTCGGCACACCGAATGGCACCTCGTCTCGATCACCGGGCAGTACCTGCCGGACAAGGAAGTCATCGCGCGGCTGCGGACGGTCCAGGGCGAAGGCGCCTTCGAAGTCCTGACGCCGATGCGGACCACCGACGGCACGGTCGTGCTGATCGACCGCGGGTACGTCCGGCTGGACAGCAAGTCGGCCGCGCTGCCGTTCGCGCCGCCGCCGGCCGGGACCGTCTCCGTGACCGCCCGGGTGCGGGCCGACGAGACGGACCCCAAGAACCGCGACGCCTTCGCCGACGCCTCCACCGGCGGACGGCTGCAGAGCTACGTCGTCGACTCGCGGGTCGTCGCGCGGGCGGGCGGGCTCGACATCCGGCCGGGGTACTTCCAGCTCGACGTCGGCCAGCCCGGGGTGCTCGGTGCGCTCCCGCTGCCGCAGACGGACTCGGGGCCGTTCCTGTCGTACGCGCTGCAGTGGATCGCCTTCGGCGCGATGGCGCTGCTCGGCTGGCTGTACTTCACGGTCCGCGAGCTGAAGCCGGGCGGGGCGCTGGACGCCTCCGCCGCGGCGCCGGCGCGGCGGAAGTCCGTCGCGGAGATCCTCGCCGAGGACGAACTCGCCGAAAGTGGCCATCAGAAGTAGGCCGGAAATGGCCCTGTGGAGAGGCCAATTGCGGTGGTGATACTCGGGCCATGTTGATCCACCCGTGGGATGCGTCGTCCGGCACCGAGTGGCGGGAGTGGCTGTCCGCGCACGACTTCGGCCAGCTGATCGCCGGCGGCCGCGGCCGGGACCTGCCCGTGGTGACGCCGGCGCACTTCGCGTTCGACGGCGAAGGCACGATCGTCACGCACCTGGCCCGGCCGAACCCGATCTGGCCGCTGTTGGAGGAGCACCCGCGAGCGCTGCTGACGGTGCTCGGCGACTACACGTACATCCGCGCGGACTGGAACACGACCGGGGACCCGGCCCACGGCGTCCCGACGTCGTACTACGCGACGGTCCAGCTCGAAGGGGACGTCCGGCTGGTCGACGATCCGGCCGCGAAGGCGGCGCTGCTCGACAAGCAGCTGCGGCACTTCGAGCCGGACGGCGCCCGGGCCCCGGTGAGCGCGGACCACGACGCCCCGGACCGGCGGCTGCTGCCGGGGATCCGCGGCATCGAGTTCACGATCACCGGCGTCCGGGCGAAGTTCAAGTTCGGCGGCAACAAGACGGCCGAGGACCGCGAGCGGATCGGGGCCCGGCTGGCCGAGCGGGGCGGACCACTGGACGAGGAAGCTTTGGCCCAGCTGCGGCGGCGCGGCTGAGTCAGCGGCGTCCGAACCCCGCCAGAACGGCGACCACCACCGAAGTCGCCCCCGCGAGCCAGCCCACCACCCGGGACAGCTCCACCGCGCGCGTCACGTGTCCCGCGTCCGGGTTGCGGCCCACGCCCAGCACCGGCAGCTCCAGCACTCCGTGCGGGTACACCGTCCGGCCGCCGACGCGGATCTCCAGCGCTCCGGCGAACGCCGCCTCGACGCGGCCCGCGTTCGGGCTCGGGTGGGCGATCGTGTCGCGGCGCCACGCGCGCCACGCGCCGCCGGCCGAGCCGCCGACCACCGGGGCCGCCAGCACCGTCAGCGCCGCCGCCACGCGGGTCGGGACCAGGTGGACCAGCTCGTCGGCCCGGTCCACCGCCCAGTGCCCGCGACGGCCGGCGCGGGACCGGCGCAGCAAGCTCACCGCCCGCGCGCCCAGCAACCCCGGCACGCCCGCCAGCGCGCCCCACACCAGCGGGGCCACCACCGCGTCCGACGTGTTCTCCGCCAGCGTCTCCACCGACGCCCGGGACAGCGCGATCGCGCCCAGGCCGTCCGCCACCCGAGGGTCCAGTTCGGACAGCGTGGCCCGGGCCGGTTCGAAGCGGCACTCCTCCAGGTCGCGGGCCAGTTCCGTGCCCTGCTGGGCGAGGCCCGCCGCGCCGAGGACCGCCCAGGTCGTCACCGCCGTCGCCGTGGCCTGCGCCAGGGGACGGCCGCGGCTCGCCCGCTCCAGCACCGCCCCGCCCGCGACGAGCACGCCCGCGGCCACGACCGCCGACCGGCGCGGGAGCCGCCGGAACGCCGTCACCGGGAGGCGGCGGCGGGGGTCGCCGAGGGCGCCGTCGGCCGCCACGCCCAACACCAGTCCGATCGCGCGCGCCGCGCTCACCCGTGCCCCCCGGCGGAAGAAAGTCCAGTTCTCCCCGGGAGGCTACTCGGCCTCGGCCGGCCCCTCCTCCACCAGGGCGGCGATCTCGTCCCGGGCTTGGACGACGATGTCGCGCATCGCCCGCTCCGCCCGGTCCGCGTCCCCCGCCGCCACCGCCGCGGCCACCTCGACGTGCAGCGCCACCGCCTCGGGCTGCGGCTCCGGCGGCATCAGGCCGTGCCCGGTCCGCCCGGTGAGCACCTCCGCGACGACGTCCGACAGCTGCCCGAACATCGGGTTGCGGGACGCGGCCAGCAGCAGGTCGTGGAAGGCGATGTCGAAGCCGAGGAACGCCGAGAGGTCGCGGGCGCGGGCCGTCCGCGCCAGGCGCTCCCCCAGCGCGCCCAGGCGGCCGCGCTCCTCCGGCGTCGCGCGCAGGGCCGCGTACCGCGCCGCGCACGGCTCGATCGCCGAGCGGAGCTCGTTCAGCGTGGCCAGCGCCGCCGGGCGGGCCGGGCCGTCGAGCTGCCAGCGGATCAGCCGCGGGTCGTAGTGGTTCCACTCTTCCGGCTCCCGGACGATCACGCCGACCCGGCGCTTGCTGGTGGTCAGCTGCATCGTCTCCAGCACGCGGACGACTTCGCGGGCGACGGTCCGCGAAGCGCCGAAGCGTTCTTGAAGGTCTTCCGAGCGCAGCACGCTGCCCGGCGCCAGGGAACCGTTCGCGATCGCCGCGCCGAGGGCGTCCAGGACCTGCTCATGCCTCACACCCGGCAACTTAGCCGTCTGACTCGATTAAGTAGTACTTCATCTTGAATAAGTAGTACTTTTGAGTTTCACTCACCTGGGCACAACGAAGTGGGAGGTGCGGATGACCGTCATCGTGGTGATGGGGGTGTCAGGCTCCGGGAAGACGACGATCGGCACGGCACTCGCCGAGGCTCTGGGCGTCGAGTACGCGGAAGCGGACACGTTCCATCCGAAGGCCAACATCGACAAGATGACCGCCGGCACGCCGCTGACGGACGAAGACCGCGCGCCCTGGCTCGAAGCCATCGCCGGCTGGATCCGCGAGCACCAGGCCACCGGCGGGGTCGTGACGTCCTCCGCGCTCAAGCGCCGGTACCGGGACGTCCTGCGCACCGGCGGCGACGTCTGGTTCGCCCACCTGCAGGTCGACCGGGCGCAGCTGGCCGAGCGGATGAAGACCCGGAAGGGCCACTTCATGCCGGTGTCGCTGCTGGACTCGCAGCTCGCCGACCTCGAACCGCTCCAGCCGGACGAGGCCGGCGTCGTCCTCGACAACTCCCGCGGCACCCCGGAAGAAATCACCGAAGCCGCGCTGACCGCCTTCCGGGAGCACGCGTGAACGCCGTCCTCGCCGCCGGCTGGACCGGCCACGACACCCGCCTGATCATCGCGACGGTCGTCGCGATCGCCGTCATCGTCGTGCTGATCACGAAGGTGAAGCTGCACCCGTTCCTGTCCCTGACGATCGGGTCGCTCGCGCTCGGCCTCATCGCCGGGCTGCCGATCACCAAGGTGATCGAGACCTTCAGCAAAGGCGTCGGCAGCACGGTCGCCTCCGTCGGCATCCTGATCGCCCTCGGCGCGATGCTCGGCAAGCTGCTGGCCGACTCCGGCGGCGCCGACCAGATCGTCGACACCGTTCTCGGCAAGGCCCGCGGGGCCGCGCTGCCGTGGGCGATGGCCCTGGTCGCCGCCCTGATCGGGCTACCGATGTTCTTCGAGATCGGCCTGGTCATGCTGATCCCGGTGGTGCTGCTGGCGGTCAAGCGCACCGGGAAGCCGTTGATGCTGCTGGGCATTCCGGCCGTCGCCGGGCTTTCCGTGCTGCACGGCCTGGTCCCGCCGCACCCCGGCCCGCTCGCCGCGGCCGGCGCGCTGAACGCGAACGTCGGCGTCACGCTGGCGTTCGGCCTGCTCGTCGGCATCCCGACGCTGGTCGTCGCGGGCCCGCTGTTCGGCAAGGTCGCGGCCCGGCTGGTGCCGGACGCCGTCGCCCCCGAGCGGCTGATCCCCGAACGCGCCGACACGGACAAGCCGCGGCCGAGCTTCGCCGCGACGCTCACGACGGTGCTGCTGCCGGTCGTGCTGATGCTGGCGAAAGCGCTCTCGGACATCCTGCTGGCCAAGGACAACCAGGCGCGCAAGGTGTTCGACTTCGTCGGCGACCCGCTGATCGCGCTGCTCGCGGCGGTCCTGGTGGGCATGGTGCTGCTCGGCCGCCCGGCCGGGCTCGGCCGCGAAAAGCTGTCCACTGTGGTCGGTGACTCGCTCGGCCCGATCGCCGGCATCATCCTGATCGTCGGCGCGGGCGGCGGCTTCAAGCAGACCCTGGTCGACGCCGGCGTCGGCGACGTCATCACCGGCCTGGCCAAGGACGCGAACCTGTCCCCGCTGCTGCTCGGCTGGCTGGTCGCGGTGGCGATCCGCCTGGCGACGGGCTCGGCCACGGTCGCCACCGTCTCGGCGGCGGGCATCGTGGCCCCGCTGGCGGCGACGATGGACCCGTCGCACAGCGCGCTGCTGGTCCTCGCGATCGGCGCCGGGTCGCTGTTCTTCTCGCACGTCAACGACGCCGGGTTCTGGCTGGTCAAGGAGTACTTCGGGCTCTCGGTCGGGCAGACGCTGAAGAGCTGGTCGGTGATGGAGACGCTGATCTCGGTGGTCGCGATCGCGCTGATCCTGCCGCTGTCGCTGGTCGTCTAGCCACGGCCCCAAGGCCGCCACCCACCGCGGGTGGCGGCCTTTTTCACCCGTTGACATGTGACCTTTTGGTCACCTATTCTCGCTGACGTGCCCGACGACGACCTGGTGTTCAAGGCGCTGGCGGATCCGACCCGCCGGTTCCTGCTCGACCTGCTCTTCGAGCGTGACGGCCGCACGCTCACCGAGCTGGAGACCCAGGTGGAGATGACCCGCTTCGGCGTCATGAAGCACCTGAAGCTCCTCGAAGAAGCCGGGCTCGTCGTCGCCAGGAAGGAAGGCCGCGAGAAGCGGCACTTCCTCAACCCCGTCCCGATCCGCCAGATCCACGACCGGTGGATCGACAAGTACACCGAGCGCCGGGTCACCGCGCTCCTCGACCTCAAGAACGAGCTGGAAGGCGAAGAACCATGACGAACACCGTGCAGGTCCACCGCATCTACATCAAGGCGACCCCGGAGCGCATCTGGGAGGCCATCACCAAGCCCGAGTGGACGCAGAAGTACGGCTACACCGGCCTCGCCGACTACGACCTCAAGGCCGGCGGCAAGCACCGCACGCGGCCGACGCAGGAGTTCATCGACGCCGGGTTCACCGGTGACCTCGCCGACGGCGAGGTCGTCGAGGTCGACCCACCGCGCAAGCTCGTCATCACCTGGAAGCTGCTGATGAGCCCCGAGCTCGCCGAAGAGCCCTACACGACCCTCACCTACGACATCGAAGAGACGAAGACCGCGGGCACCCGGCTCACCATCACCCACGACGTCACCGGCGCGCCGAACACGGCCGCCCTGGTCAGCGGGCAGATGGAGGACGTCGACGCCGGGCCGGGCGAGAACGCCGGTGGTGGCTGGGCTTGGGTGCTTTCGGACCTCAAGTCGCTGCTGGAGACCGGCGAGATCCTGGTCCCGGCGCCGTAAGGGGGTCTGGTGGAGCCTGTCCCGCGCCGCTTCGGGACAGGCTCCACCAGAGTCTTCAGACGCGCTGGGTCGCCGCCTTCAAGGCCGCCTTCGCGGCCTCGGGCGCTCCCAGCGTGTCGAGTCCGAACAAGGCCGCGCCCACCACGGGGTTGACGTCGACGACGCGGACCACCGCGCGCGGCGCCACCTTCAGGCACCGCTTCTCGATCTCCGCGATCACCGGCGTGCCGACCCCGGTCAGGACGCCGCCGCCGAGGACGATCTCCGGGGCGTCCTCGGTCAGGTCCAGCTCGCGGAGGATCACCGCCGCGAACACGCTGACCTCCTCGACGAACCGCGTCACGATGTCCTGCGCGACCTCGTCCCCCGCCGCCGCGACTTCGAACAGCAGCGGGCACAGGCCGTGGATCGACGCCGGGTCGATCTCCTCGAAGTGCAGGCCCTGCACGACGTCCAGCAGCGTCGGCTTCCCGAAGTACGCCGCCACGGCCGGCCTCAGTGCGGTCCGCGGGCCGCGGCCGTCCTCGGCGCGCACGGCCCACCACAGGGCCTCCTCGCCGAGCCGGTAGCCGCCGCCCCAGTCGCCGGAGATCTTGCCCAGCGCGGGAAAACGGTGCACGCGGCCGTCGGGGCCGACGCCGGCGCCGTTGATCCCGGCACCGCAGACGACCGCGACCCCCACCCCCGCACTGCCCGCCCGGAGCAGTGCGAGGGTGTCGTTGCCGACGGTCAGCGTGTCGCTCCAGCCGCGCGCGGCCAGGGCCGCGTGCAGCACCTCTTCTTCCCGGGGGAAGTCGAGCCCGGCCAGGTACGCCGAGGTGTGGACCGCGGACGGCTTCCCCTCGAACGCGGGATACGCCTCGAGCACCAGTTCTTCCAGCGCCGCCACACAGCCCGCGACGCCGATGTTCTGCGGCGACGCGCCGGGGCCGCGTGAGGACCCCAGCACGACACCGTCTTCCGAGATCACCAGGACTTCGGTCTTGCTGTTGCCGCCGTCGATCGCGATAACCGCCGCCGACGCACTCTTCCCCGCGGAGGCGGAATCAGACACGCTCATCCGCGCGCCCAGGGCAGGTACTCGCGGTTGATCTGGACCAGCGAATCGGCGAGCGTGTCGGCCTTCGAGTACTGCCCGACCAGCGGGTGCGCCAGGAGCGCGTCGGCCACGCGGTCGCGGCCGCCCTTCAAAGCCGCCTCCAGCGCCAGGAACTCGTACGCCGTCGTCGCCGAGATCAGGCCCGAGTACTGGGGCTCCACCGGCGGCTGCGGAATCGGCGCGGCACCGGAGGAGTCCACTGTGGAGCGCGCTTCGATGACGGCGTCGTCCGGCAGGAACGGGAAGGTGCCCTCGTTGCGGACGTTCACCACGTGCTCCTCGGCCGGACCGCCCGCGGTCAGCGCGTGCACCAGCTGGACGGCGGCCTCCGAGTAGTACGCGCCGCCGCGCTTTTCGAGGGACTCCGGCTTGGTGTTCTGCTCCGGGTCCAGGTAGATCTTCAGCAGTTCTTCCTCGACGTCGGAGACGACGTCCGCGCGCGGGCGTTCGGTGCGCTGCTTGGTGACCTGCTCGTCGTGCGCGTAGAAGTACTTCAGGTAGTACGACGGCACGACGTTCAGCCGCCGCAGCCACATCTGGGGCACGCTGACCTCGGTGGACAGGTAGTCCAGGTGGTGCTCCAGCAGCTCGGGCAGCCGGTCGACGCCGTCGACCAGCGCGCCGCGCTCCCAGCTCAGGTGATTGAGGCCGGTGTGGACGAGCTTGACGTCGTCCGCGCCGACACCCAGGAGCCGGCCGAACTGCCGCTGCAGGTTGATCGCGACGTTGCACAGCCCGACCGCGCGGTGACCCTCGTTGAGCAGGGCGCGGGTGACGATGCCGACCGGGTTGGTGAAGTTGACGATCCACGTGTCGTCGCCGGCGACCTTGCGGACGCGGTCGGCGATGTCCAGCACCACCGGCACCGTGCGCAGCGCCTTGGCCAGCCCGCCCGCGCCGGTCGTCTCCTGGCCGACGCAGCCGCAGGCGTGCGGGAACGTCTCGTCCGAGCGCCGTGCCCGCTGCCCGCCGACGCGCAGCTGGATCAGCACGGCGGAAGCGCCGTCGACACCCTCTTCGAGCGACTGCGTGGTCCGCACCTGCGCCGGGTGCCCGGCGTGGTCGAGCAGGCGCTGGCTGAACCCGCCGACGGCCTCGACGCGGTAGGCGTCCGGGTCGACCAGCACGATCTCGTCGACGTCCAAAGTGGACCGGCGGCCGGCGATCCCGTCGATCAGCTCCGGCGTGTAGGTGGACCCGCCACCGACGACTGCCAGCTTCATCCCTTGACCCCCGTGAATGTGATGCCCTTGACGAACGACTTCTGCGCGAAGATGAACAGCACGATCACCGGCGCCATGATCAGCGCGGTGGCCGCCATCGTCATGTTCCACTCGACGTGGTGCATGCCGCGGAAGGACGCGATGGCCAGCGAAAGCGGCCAGTGGTCCTGGTTCTCGCCGGTGTAGAGCAGCGGCCCGAAGTAGTCGTTCCAGGTGAACAGGAAGCAGAACATGGCGGTGGCCGCGATCCCGGGCTTGGCCATCGGGATGAGCACGCGGTACATCGCCTGGAACTCGTTGCAGCCGTCGATCTTCGCCGCTTCGAGGTAGTCCTTCGGAATGGTGAGGAAGAACTGCCGGAGCAGGAAGATCGAGAAGGCGTCGAAGAAGAAGTACGGCACGATCAGCGGGACCAGCGTGCCGGTGAGGCCCATGCGCACCCACAGGTCGTACAGCGGCACCACGGTGACCTGCGGCGGCAGCAGCATCGCCGCCACGGTCAGCATGAAGAACAGGTTCTGCCCGCGCCACTTGAGCTTCGCCAGCGCGTAGGCCGCCGGAATCGCCGAAAGCAGCGCACCCGCCGTGGCCAGCGCCGAATACAGCAGGCTGTTGCCGAAGTATTCGAGCAGCGGCGCCTTCTGGAACACCTTGACGAAGTTCTCGAAGTGCCATTCGCTCGGCCACAGGCTCGCCGTCATCGCCTGGTCGCTCTTCATCACCGCGGTGAGGAAGACGAACAGCAGCGGCAGCATGAAGATCACGCCGAGCGCGATCCCGACCGCGTGGGTGGCGATGAAGCCCAGCCGCTTGTCCCAGGTGCGCTTGAACCGCACGCGCGGCGGCACGGACACCGGCGGCTTGCGCGCGGTGTCGGACAGCGTGATCATGCCCCCTCCTCCTGGTGCTGGGACTTCCGCAGCTGCCGCACGAGGATCCAGGTGAACCCGGAGCTCACGATGAACAGCAGCACCGCCATCGCCGCCGCGTAACCCATGTTGAAGTAGCGGAAACCCTGGACGTACAGCCAGATCGGGTAGGTCAGCGTCGAGTTCTGCGGTGCCCCGATGAGCTTCGAGTTGCCGGCGACGTCCGCGGTACCCGCGCTCGCCGAGGCCGCCACGATCGCCTGGGTGAAGAACTGCAGCGCGTAGATGATCGAGTTGACCACGCCGAACAGCAGCACGGGCGAGATCGACGGCAGCGTGACGTGCCAGAACCGGCGGATCGGGCCGGCGCCGTCGAGCTCCGCGGCTTCGTACTGCTCGGTCGGGACGTCCAGCAGCGCGGCCAGGATGATGATCATCAGCTCGCCGGAGCCCCAGAGCGCCAGCAGCGTCAGCGCGGGCTTCGACATCTCCGGGCTGTTGAACCAGAGCCCGCCGTCGATGCCGACGAGCCGCAGGAACCGGTTGACCGGGCCGAACTCCGGGTTGAACACGAAGACGAACGCCAGCGTCGCCGCCGCCGGCGGGGCGAGGGTCGGCAGGTAGCACAGGGTGCGGACCAGCCCGACGCCCGACTTGAGCCGCGAAATCACCGACGCGATGCCGAGGGAGAACACCACCCGGCAGACCGTCAGGACGACCACCAGCCACAGCGTGTTGTACGCGGCCGTGCCCACCAGGGGCTCGGTGGTGAACATCCGGATGTAGTTGTCGAAGCCGATGAACTGCGGCGGGTTGATCAGGTCGTAGCGGGTGAAGGAGTAGTAGACCGTGGCGATCAGCGGGTAGCCGAAGAAGATCAGGAACCCGAGGAACGCCGGGGCCATGAAGAACAGGACGGTCCGGCGGCGCTTGGCCCGGCGGGCCCCCGCCCGCACCTTCGCAGGTGCGGACGGGGAAGCCTTTTCCGCGAGGGTGGAGGTCATCCGCCCGCGCCCTTCTGCTTCAGCTCGTCGTCGATCTGGGCGTCGACCTTCGCCAGGCCCGCGGTCAGGTCGGGCACCGAGCCGGCCTGCCACTTCTCGGCGAAGTCGTTGACCGCCTTGAGGTGCGCGTCGCCGATCGGGGTGGTCTGGTTGGCGACCAGCTTGCCGCTGTCGTAGATGTCGAGGAACGTCTTGAACTGCGGCTGCAGGTCCAGCTTCGGCGAGGTCAGCGACGCCTTGGTGCTGGGCACGTTCTTCAGGCCGTTGGCCATGTCCACCAGGGTGTCGGTGTCCAGGGTGACCTGCTTGATGAGCTCCCACGCGGCGCCGGGGTTCTTGGCGCCCTTGGGGATCGCGATGATCGTGCCGGTGGTGAAGCCGCCGCCGTAGTGGTCGGCCATGCTGTCGAGCACCGGCGCGGGCGCGGTGGCGTAATCGAGCGACGGCGCCTGGTCCTTGAGGAACGCGGTGCGGAACTCGCCGTCGTAGATCATCGCCAGCTTGCCCTTATGGAAGCCGTTGTCGGCGGAGTACTCATCACCGAGGCCGGCCTTGAACTGCTCGACCTTGTCGTGCCCGCCGAGGAAGTCGATCATCTTCTTCTGGAACTCGAACATCGCCTTCCAGCCGGGGTTGCTGGCGAGGTCGGACTTGCCGTCCGGGCCGAGGAACGGCGCGCCGAAGTTCGGCGCCCAGTACTGGGCCTGGTTGGCGTAGAACGGCATCGAGGGCAGGAAGCCGGCGACCTTGATCGAGCCGTCCGGGTTGAACTCGGTGAGCTTCTTGGCGTCCTCGAACCACTCCGTGGTGGTCTTCGGCGGCGAGGTGATGCCCTTCGCCGCGAACATGGCCTTGTTGTAGTAGAGCCCGTAGACGTCGGCGAGCATCGGCATCGCGCACCGCTTGCCCTGGTACTCGGTGTAGTTGCGGACCGCTTCGGGGATTTGGTTCAGGTCGATCTTGTCGCGGTCGATGTAGGGCTTGAGGTCCTGGAAGCTGCCGGTGGAGCACCAGGCGCCGAGGTTGTCGGTGTAGAAGGAGATGGCGACGTCGGGTGGGTTGCCGCCGCGGATCGACTGGGTGAGCTTGTCGTCGTCCTGGTTGCCTTCGTGCTTGATCTCGATGTTCGGGAACTTCGCCTTGAGCTTGTTCAGGCCGGCCGTGACCACGCCGTACTCGCGGTCGGTGAACTTGGAGTACACGGTGAGCGTGAGCTTGTCGTCCTTGCCGGGCGCGGCGGCCGTGTCACCTCCGCTCGGGGCGGCGGCGCCGGAACAGGCGCTGGTCAGCAGGACGGACGCCGCGGCGGCGGCCACCAGCAGGGCGCCACGGCGGGTCCGGGTGGTCGGGGGCATGGCCCTCCTCCTCATCGGTTGGGGCTGGTCGGTCGGGGACGGGTGCTGTCGCCCTCGGGCCGGCGCGACCCGAGGAGCGTGGGGGTGACGACGCCGAAGACGTCCTCACGGGTGGTGGCGAGCGCCGATTGGAGGGCGCCCGCGCGAACGGCGTTGCCCTGCACGGAAGCGCAGCCGACGGGCGTGCGCGGCAGGACGAGTTCGTGCAGCTTGTCCTGTACGAGCGCGGCGAACTCCTCGCCGCCGGCCCGGCTGGTGTCGCCGCAGAGGAGGACGAGCTGCGGATCGGCGACGGCGACGAGGTTGGCGACGCCACCGGCGACCCTCCTGGCGAGATCGTGCCGGAAGGGGTGGTCCGGTCCGGTCTTCGCGACGGCGTCCCAGGCGGTGTCGGCCGGGATGCCGTGGGCGGCGGCGAGCCGGCAGATGGCGGGCGAGTCGACCAGGTTGCCGAACCGGGCGCCGGCCGCGGGCCAGACGTCGCCGGTGTCCACGGTGGCCGGATCGGGCACCCGCATCCAGTCGATCTCGCCGCCCCCGCCGGTGGCTCCGCGCAGCAGCCGCCGTCCGATGACGACGGCACCGCCGACGCCTTCGGACAGCCAGACCATGACGAAGTCGTCGACGTCCTGCGCCATCCCGACGGTCATCTCCTCGACGGCGACCAGGTTGACGTCGTTCTCGATGAGGACGTCGACGCCGAGTTCGTCGCTGAGTTTCTGCGGGACGTCGAAGCCGAGCCAGCCGGGGATGTGCGGCGCGGAGGAGAGCAGGCCGGTCCGCGGATCGAACGCCCCCTGCGCGCCGATCACCACGTGGGCCAGGTCTTCGCGCTTGATCCCGGCTGCTTCGGCGACCTTCTGGAGGGCCTCGCCGAAGGTCCCGACGACGTCGGCGCCCGCGTGCACGGGCAGCGGCGTCCGGTGTTCGGCGAGCACGATCCCGGCGACATCGGCGACGACGAAGTCGGCAACGTGCGGCGTCAGATCGACGGCGGCGACGAAGGCGAGGCCCCCGTTGGCCGCCCAGAGCTGGGCGCGAGGCCCCCGGCCGCCGCCCCGCACACCGGCTTTGGTGACGAGGTTGTCCTGCTCGAGCCGGGTGAGCAGCTGGGCGGTGGCGGGTTTGGAAAGCCCGATGGCGAGCTCGAGTTCGGCCCGCGTGAGCGGCCCCTCCCGCAGGAGGACCTCGATGGCGGCGCGATCGTTGATCTCGCGCAGCATCCGCGGGCTACCGGCTCGCACTCGTTCCTCCGGACTTAATTAGGATACTTTACAGACGGTTTCCGGGGACTGTAGTGAGCCGGGGCACAGCCGTCAACGGTCTCGCGAAACGGGGAGATAACGCTTGAGGGCGCGTTGGGCCAGGTGGCCGGTGTACCGGTGAACGAGTTGCGCTGGTCGCGGTGGGTTCGGTAAGCGGATTTCGACTTGCGGCGGCGGGGAGGCTGGTCGTTGTGGACATCGTGCGGACCACCTGGACCAAGCGGTCCAGGGGTGGCCCGGGGGCGGCTGCGCGGAACCGGGTACCAATCGCGTTCCCGCTGCTCCGCCACCTCCGGTGAAGGTTCCCGGCACTACCGACCTCGATCCTCCGGGACGGCATCGACGGTCTACGAGTAGCGAGAGAAGGATTCAAGGGTGTCCGAAGAAAACCGGCTCTGCCGGCGCTGCGGCTACCCGGTGCGGCTGAACCGGGACGACTACGAGACGTTCGAGCGGATGCACTTCGTGTGCTTCCACTACGAGTTCGAACACCGCTCGGGGGTGCCCGACAACGACCCCGACGTCGCCTGTGGCCTGCTGCACTGCCCGTCAGCCCCGGCCGCTCGGCACGAGGACGAACTGGTGGCCGTCGTGACGGCGTTGGCCGCGGACTGCTCGGAGGGAGTGCCGGCCTTCTGGGCCAACGACACGCTGCCCCGGTACCTGGAAGCGCTGGCGGCGTGGCTGACCGACCGCGGCGGCGACTACCCGATCGAGGACACCTGGAGCGGCTGGGAGGTCGCCGCGAAGCCATGCGGGCCGCGACGAGCTACGAGCGGTGAACCTGCTGAAGGCCGGCACCGGCCCTCAGCAGGTCGGGCCTACTCCTCCGCGTCCGCCCAGGCTTTGAGCATCACGCGGGCGATCGACGAGTTCCCCGGCAGGATGATCTCCGCCGCCCCACCGGCGATCGGCGTGGGGCGAGAACCCGCGCCCCGGTCGGCGCTGTTCTCGAACGCCTCCCGCACCTCGGCCCGCGAGACCCACAGTGCCTCTTCGATCTCCCCGTCCGCCGGCACCAACGGCAGCGAGCGGTCCGCCCGGGCCGTGAACCCCAGCATGATCGACCTCGGGAACGGCCACGGCTGGCTGCCCAGGTACCGCACGTCGGACACCGAAGCGCCCACCTCTTCGCGGATCTCCCGGACCACGCACGCCTCCAGGGACTCCCCCGCCTCGACGAACCCCGCCAAGACCGAGTACCGCCCCGCCGGCCAGATCGGCTGACGCGCCAGCAGCACGTGGGAGCCGTTCACGCCCTCCGACGAGTGGACCAGGCAGATCACCGCCGGGTCCGTGCGGGGGTACTCCTCGCGGCCGCACCCGGTGCACTTGCTCGCCCAGCCGAACTGGATCAGCTCCGTCGGGCTGCCGCACCGCGTGCAGAACCGCGCCTGGCGCCGCCAGAAGCGCAACGCCTGGGCCGTCGTGAAGAGCCCTGCCGACGTGTCGTCCAGGAGGTCGCCGTAGCCGCGCAGCTCGACCCAGACTTCGCCGTCCGCGCGCGGGACCTCCTCCACGAAACCCCAGCTGCCCGCCATCTTCACCGTGTCGGCCGCGCCCGACGGGCCGCCCGGGAGCGACCAATAGTCGACGTCCTGCCACTCGCCGAGGAACACCGCGTCCTCCGGCGGCGAAGCACCGAAGTCGATCGCCTTGCGGAACGCCAGCGTCGACGCCCCTTCGGCCACCGGGGTGCGCCCGGCGTCGTCCAGGAGGACGACCCGGGCGTCCGGCCAGCGCGACGCGAGCCGTGCGGGGTTGGTGCGCAAGCCTTCCTGGCGGTCCACTGTGGACCGGGACAGGGTCGGCAGGTCCCCCAGGGTGAACGGGACCGACATCAGGCCGGCTCGCCCACGACGACGTCGCCGAGCGCCAGGAGCTTGCGCTCCAGCACCGCCGCGTCGCCGACCACCACGCCCGTGAACCGCTTGGGCGCGAAGTACTTCAGCGCCGCTTCGGCGACCTCGTCCGCGGTCACCGCCGCCACCCGCGCCGGGTGCTCGTTCAGCCACTCCAGGCCCAGCCCGGTCGACGCCAGCGCCAGCACCTGCCCGGCCAGCCCGGCCTGCGAGGACGTCGAGGTCAGCAGCGAGCCGATCGCGTACTGCCGCACCGACTCCAGCTCGTCGCCCGACGGCGGGACCTGGCCGAGGCGACCCAGCTCGTAGCGGGTCTCCAGCAGCGCCGGGGCCGTCGCGTCGGTCGCCGTGTCCGCGTCGACGTTCACCACCGCCGTGCCGTCGGTGAATTCGAAGCCGGAGTGCGCGGAGTACGTGTACCCCTTGTTCTCGCGGATGTTCTCCACCAGCCGCGACGAGAAGTACCCGCCGTAGGCCAGGTTCGCCAGCTGCAGCGCCGCGTAACCCGGGTCCGTGCGCGGGATCGTCTGCGCCGAGAGCCGGATCTGTGACTGCACCGCACCCGCGCGCGGCACCAGCAGCACGCTCGGCCCGGTCAGGTCCGGCAGCGGCGGCAGCCGGACGGCGGAGCGGTCGGACGCCCAGCCGCCGAGCACCTTCTCCAGCTCGCCGACGACACCGGCCGGGTCGAGGTCGCCGACCAGCACCATCACCGAACCCCGCGGCAGCACCGACGCCTGGTGCAGCGCCCGCACCTGCTCCGGCGTCACGACCGCGACGTCTTCGGCGCGCGGGACCTCGCGCGTGGCCGGGTGGTCGCCGTAGCGGTGCTTCTGCAGCGCCTCCCGAGCGATCGTGCGCGGCTGTGTGCGCGAGACGGCGATCCGCTCGACCAGCCGCTCCTTCTCGCGCGCGATCTCCTCGTCGGCGTACGTCGCCCCGGTGAGGACGTCGCCGAGGACGTCGAGGAACGTCGGCAGCTTGTCGGCCAGCGCGGACCCGGTGAGCACCAGGCGCTCCGGGTCGACACCCGCGCCGATGTCGCCGCCGATCAGCGCCAGCTCGGCGTCGATTTCGATGCGGTTGCGGCGGGCCGTGCCGGTCAGGATCGTCTCGGCGAGCACCTCGGCCGTCGCCGGGTGCAGCGCGTCGTCGCCCGCGAACGGGATCCACAGCCGGGCCTCGATCATCGGCACGGTCGCCTTGCGGACGGCCACCACGCGCAGGCCGTTCGCCAGCGTCGTGTCCACATGAGACAGGTCGGCGGCGGCCCGCTGCTCGCCGAGCGGCGGCAGCGGCCGCGGCCCCCGCGCGGTGCGGCCGATCTCCTCCGCGCTGCGGTGCGTTGCTGAAGTCACTGCTCGTTGTTCCCTTCCGAAGCGGGCTTGACCACCAGCACGGCGCGCGCGTCCGGGCGCAGCGCCTTCGCCGCCGCCGACACGGCCTCCGCGGTGACGGCGGACATCCGGTCCGCGAGCCGGTACACCAGCGACGCGTCGCCGTAGAGCAGTTCGAACGAGCCGAGGGCCAGGGTCCGCGACACCAGCCTGTCGTGCTCGGAGTGCAGGCTCGCCGTCCAGCGGGCGGTGACCTTGCGCAGCTCTTCCTCGCTCGGCGGGGTCTCGGCGAGCTTCTCCAGCTCGTCGTCCAGCGCGGCGAGCACGCGCTCGCGGGGCACCTCGTGCGGGTGGATCAGGGTGATGGTGAACGTGTCCGGGTCGCGGGCCTCGAACGGGCCGAACAGCCCGGCGCCGGCCCCGATGTCGACGACCAGGGGCTCCTTGTGCACCAGCCGCTGCTGCAGGCGGGAGCCGTCGCCGTCGGTGAGCACGCCGGCCAGCACGAGGTAGGCCAGGTAGCTGTCGACGTCGTTGATCGGGTCCGGCATCCGGTAGCCGATGCCGAGCGCGGGCAGCGGGGCGTGCGCGTCTTCGACCTCGCCGCGCAACTCGGTGGTCGGCAGCGGCTCGGCGAACGACGGCCGCTGCGGCGCCGGCCGGTGCGGGACGTCGCCGAAGTGGTCCTCGATCAGCTTCTTGGCGGTGTCCACCTCGAAGTCGCCCGCCACGGTCAGCACGGCGTTCGCCGGCGAGTAGTAGGTGTCGAAGAAGGCCGCGCAGTCGTCGACCGTGGCGCTTTCGAGGTCCTCGAAGCCGCCGTAGCCGTTGTGCGCGTTGGGGAACGTCGAGTACAGCACCGGCGGCAGGGTGATCCACGGGAACCCGCCGTAGGGCCGGTTCAGCACGTTGAGCCGGATCTCCTCCTTGACGACGTCGATCTGGTTCGCCAGGTTCTCCGCGGTCAGCTTGGGCGCGCGCATGCGGTCGGCTTCGAGGAACAGCGCCCGCTCGAGCGCGGCGCTCGGGAGCACCTCGAAGTAGTCGGTGTAGTCCGGGTGGGTGGACCCGTTGAAGGTCCCGCCGCTGGACTGCACGTGCCGGAAGTGCGCGAGTTTCTCCAGGCTCTCGGAGCCCTGGAACATCAGGTGCTCGAAGAGGTGCGCGAAACCGGTGCGCCCCTCCGGCTCGGAGCGGAAACCCACGTCGTAGTGCACGCTGACGCCGACCACCGGCGCGGTCGCGTCGGGGGCGAGAACCACGCGCAGACCGTTGTCGAGGGTGTATCGGACGAGCTCGGGATCGGCCATGGCCCCACCCTACGACGGCGGGGCCGTCGCATGCGTCTCGACTGGCTGCTGAGAACCGGCGGCCCGGCCGGCGTCGGCGAGGAGGTGGGCGCGGTGGGCGGCGGCGAAGGTGCCGGCGAGCGCCGTCGCGAAGGATCCGGCCTGGTCAGGACGGACGTCGCCGGCGTGCCAGTAGACCGGCGGCGGGTGCTTGAGGCCGTCGAACGCGGCCACCCAGGACGCCAGTTCGCCCAGAGCGAGCGCGTACGGCAGGCCGCGGGAGAAGACCAGCTCGCGCTGCGGCTTGTCCAGGTCCTCGACCCGGACGGCGGCGACGCCGCGGAGCCGGCGCGCGACCTCGGCGCCCGCTCGCCGCCGCGCGGGCAGGGCGGCCGAGGCGGCGACGGCGGTGACCCCGGCCAGCGCGAGGAGCACGCCGAGCTGGGCGTAACCGACCGTCAGGGCCAGCAGCACCGTGAGGAACACGCCGTAGCAGACGACCCGGAGGCCGGCCCGGCGAAGCCGCCCCGTCGCCCACCAGCCGCGCCGGACGAGGTCGGCGGCCATCTCGGCGCGCGGGACTTCGACGCGTCGCTGCCGCAGCTCGGCGAGCGTCACCGTCTCTTCCGGCAGGACGGCTTCGAAGACAGCACGTTCGAAGGGCGACAGGTGCTCGTCGGCGGGGTTGCGGCGGCTCAGCCGGGACCCGTCTTCGCTCACCCAGAGGTAGTTGCGGACGGCGAGGTCGAGCACGGTCGCGGCCAGGTCGAGGGGTCCGGCCCGGCCGCGCAGGAGGACCCCGGCGTGGCCCGGCAGCACCCCGGCCGGGGACGCGAACTCGCCGTTCGCGGTGACCAGCTCGGCCTTCGGAGCCGCCCCCTGATCGGCGTCACGGCGGCGCGCGAGGCCCACCAGCAGAGCGGTGACCAGCAGCAAGACCGCGAAGCCCGCCCAGGCCCAGCCGACCGGCGCGGTGAGCACGAACGCGCCGGCGATCGTCTTCGCCGGGACCAGGACCTCGTTCGCCGGAACGGTACCGGCGGGCAGCTCGACGGTCGCCGTCATCCGGTCGCCCGCGGCGAGGTTCTGCTGGCTGAACCGGGTCAGCCCGGCGTGGTCGATCTGCGCGGCCGCGCACGGGAGGTCGCCGGCGAGGCAGTCGACGGCGACCGGGATCTTCGGCGCCGCGAAGGAGGCGCGGAGGAACTTCAGCTCGGTGCTCCAGCCGCCGGCCAGCTCCCAGGTGACCCGGTCGCCGGCGACCGCACCGTCCACTGTGTACCGGACGATCGACGTGCCGGAGGTGAGGTGGACGGTGAAGGCGTCCTCGCCCACGCTCGCCGTCCCGCGGCCTTCCAGCACGACGTCGCGGACGCCGTAGACGCGGTCGCGGTGGTGGGGCGCGGCGACCCGCAGCGGGACCCGGCGATCCATCGTGAGGCCGTCGGGGACCGAGATCGCTTCGACGACCGAGAGCGAGCCGTCGCGCTGGACCTTGAGCTGGATCTCCGCGCTCTGCGGCACGGTGGGCAGGGGCGGCTGGTCCGCGGGGCCGGCGGCCAGTGCGAGCGCGAGGACCGCCCCCGCGAGCACGGTCAGCGGGCCGCGGCGGCGGTGAGGACGCCGTCGAGCGCGGTCAGGAAGGACGGGAAGTGCGCCCCGAACCGGCGCAGGTCGTGCTCGGCCTCCATGCCCCCGTACCAGTACAGCCCGGCGGAGCCGTCGGCCGACGGGTTGAGCGCGGCGAAGGTGCCGAGCCAGCGTTCGGTGTCGCCCAGGACGACCGCGTACGGCAGCGAGCGGGAGAACACCAGCTCGCGGTCGGCGGGCGGGATGTCGTCGGCCCGCGCGGTGTGCAGGTAGTCGAGCAGGCCGCGGACCTGCCCGGCCAGCGCCCGGCCGCGGGCGGTGCGGGACGGCAGCAGCGCGGCCACCGCGACGACGGCGAGCCCGGCCAGGGCCAGGGCGACGCCGAGCAGCGCGTACCCCGCGGTGAAGGTGAGCACCGCGGTGGTGACCAGGCCGAGGGTGAAGATCCCGGCGCCGAGCCAGGTCAGCCGGCCGCGGGCGGTGTCGGGGCGGCGGGAGAACCAGCGCTTGCTGACGACGTCGGCGTACATCGCGTCGCTGATCCGGCGCAGGTCGAGCCCGCCGCGGGCGCGCAGCTGCGACACGAGCACGGTGTCGGTGCCCGGCGGCAGCAGGGTTTCGCAGACGGCGCGTTCGAAGTCGTGGAGGTGCTCGTCCGGCGGGTTGCGGCGGGCGATCTGCCAGTCGGGGCCCGGGACTTCGGCCAGCCACAGGTAGTTGCGGACGGCGAGGTCGACGACGGTGGCGCTGATGTCGACGACGTCGACGGTCTCGTCGACGACCGTGCCGACCTGGCCGGGCAGCACGCCGTCGGGGCTGGCGAAGAAGACGCGGTCGCCGTCGCGCAGGAGCACCTCGACCGGGCCGGTGGCGGTGCGCAGCGCACCCGCGTCCTGCTTGCGGCGCCGCCACACGAAAAGGGCGGCCGCGACGAGGAAGACGAGCAGGACGGCGAAGGCGATTCCGGTCAGCGGCGTCAGCGCGAAGGCGTTGGCCAGCAGGCCGATGGCGGCGAACCGCGCGTTCGCCGGGGCGGTGCCCGCGGGCAGGCCGACGAGCAGGTCGACGCGGTCGCCGGGGCGGACGTCGTCCTGTTCGAGCCGCACGACGCCGGTGTGGTCGAGCTCGGCGAGCGTGCACCGCTGGTTCGAGCCGACCGGGCCGGCGAAACAGTCCACAGGGGACAACCGGGTCGCCGGGGCGACGAGGGACGCGGTGAGCTTGGCGAGCGGGGTGTCGAAGCCGCTGGCGACCTGCCACCGGGCCTGCTGGCGGCCGTTCTGGTCGGCGATGGCGCCGTCGACGGTGTAGGTGACGCCGCTGGTGCCGGCGGGGAAGGTGATGACGAGCTGGTCGCCGGTGAGCTCGGTGGTGGCGCCTTCGGCTTTGACGTCGCGGACGGCGAAGACGCGGTCCTGGTCGTCGCTCGCGGGGACCTTGAGCGGGACGCGCGAGGTGAGGTGCTGTCCACCGGGGACGGTGACGTGTTCGGTGACGGAGAGGGTGCCGTCGCGGAGGACCTTGAGGGCGACGTCGGCGGTGGCCCCTTCGGGCGGCCGGACGTCCTGGCCGCCGAGCAGCTGGGGTTTCTTGGACTGGTCGTCGGGCAGGTTGGGCAGCACGGGCCCGGCCGACGGCCCCTGCGCGGCGGCGGGCCCGGCGGCGGTCACCAGCACGGCCGCGACGGCGATCGCGGCGGCGGCCCCCCATTTCATCGACACAGCACCACACCCTAGAGCACTCGATCTATGCTGACGCCCGGAACGGCGCGATCACCGCAGGTACGCCGCTTCCGACGGGGAAATCGCACGGGGGGTTCCATTCGATGACGCACGGTCCTGGTGCCGGCCCGGGTCCTGGTGCCGGCCCGCACGACCCGCGCCGCCCGCAGCCGCCGGGCCGGCCGCCGCAGCCGCCACCGGGAGCGCGGCCGCTGCCGCCGCCGGGGGTGCGGCCGCTGCCGGGGCAGGGTGGGCCGCCGAATCGCTCCGGACCGCCCGCGCACCAGCCAGGCCCGGGCAGCGCACCCGGCCCTTTCGGGGCGCCCGCACAACAACCCGGCCCCGGTGGTGCACCCGGCCCGTTCGGGGCGCCCGCACAACAACCCGGCCCCGGCAGCGCACCCGGCCCGTTCGGGGCGCCCGCACAACAACCCGGCCCCGGCAGCGCACCCGGCCCTTTCGGACCGCCCGCACAACAACCCGGCCCCGGTGGTGCACCCGGCCCGTTCGGGGCGCCCGTGACGGGTGTCCCGCAGCCGCCGCGCGGTCCGTACGGGCCGCCCACCGGGCCGTTCGGCCACCCCCTCCCGCCGCCCGCGCGGGCTCCGCTGCCACCGCCGGCCGCGGCCGCGGCGCCCGTCTTCGCGCCGGGTTACGCCGCACCTCCCGCATTCGGGCCGCGGTTCGCGCCCGGCTACACCCCTTACGTCGCCAAGAAGTCGAACACCGGGGTCGTCGTCGCCGTCGCCATCTTCGCGATCGTCGCCGTCGCGGGTGGGCTCATCGCCGCCGTCGCGCTGTCCGGGAACCACAAGCGGCACGTCGCCGACGCCGGCTACTCCAGCACCTACCCGACCACCACCGAAGAAACCACCACCGAAGCGACGACCACCGCGACCACGACGTCGGCCGGGGAAACGACGACCGCGCGCACCACCGAACGCCGGACGCCGGCCTCGCAGCCGCCGTCCGGGCCGCGGTCGGTCGCGGCCACCGGGAACAACCCGCTGTTCGGCAGCCCGGACTACGGCCTGCAGAACGTCCCCTGTTCGCTGAGCCGCTGGGCGACCGACCAGAACAGCGTCACGCGCTTCTTCCAGTCCGGCATCGGCTGCCTCGACGCGATGTGGTCGCGCATGCTCGGCGCCGTCGACCTGCCGTTCCGGTCGCCGAACCTGTCGGTGCCGCGGTCGCTGTCGGAATCGTCGACGCCGTGCGGCAGCGGCGGCACCACCACCGGTGTCACGCCGTTCTACTGCTCGGCGAACAACACGATCTACATGCCGATGGACCGCATCGAGCTCGACGTGTGGGGCAACCACCCGGGTCCGTACCTGTCGATCCTGGCCCACGAGTACGGCCACCACGTGCAGAACATGTCCGGCATCACCGAGGCGTTCGCCAACCAGCGCTACGACGCGGGCGCCGACTCCGCGGCCGGCCTGGAACTGTCCCGGCGCATGGAACTCGAGGCGCAGTGCTTCTCGGGGATGTTCCTCGGCTCGGCGTCGGTCTCCGGCGGCTCGGTCGACAAGAACATCTACAACGAAGCCTGGAACGCCCAGGACCGCGGCGACGACTACGCCCGCAACGGCAAACGCGACCACGGCAGCGCGAAGCACAACATCAGCTGGTGGCAGCACGGCGCCACGAAGAACCGCAACCAGCAGTGCAACACGTGGCTCTCCCCCTCGGGGGACGTCTCGTGACGCCGGTCAGCTCGGCGGGGTGAACGGGTTCTCCACCCCCGTCGGCGGCGTCGGCGGATCCGGCTGCACCACGGACGGGACACCGGCCGCCGCCGGGTAGGGCTGCGGCAGCTGTCCCCGCGCCGCCGCGACCTGGGCCTGGTAGGCCTGGAACGCCCGGGCGTGGTCGCGGTTGCGCCGCTCGGCCAGCACCGCCGCCAGGAACGCCCACGGCGGTACCCCGGGCGGCACCGGCGTCCCCAGCGCGTTGCCGACCTGCTGCGCGAGCCCCCAGCCGAGCGCGTGCGACGCCTCCGGGCGCAGCTCGCGGAACCGGGCCAGGAACTGGCGGCTCGCCAGCGCGAGGTCGTCCGGCAGGCGGGTCAGGTCGAGCTGCGACGCCCAGCCCTCGAGGCCCGGCGGCATGCCGATCGCCGCGTACGCCGCGCCTTCCGGGACGCGCTCGCGGACCACCAGCGTCCCGGCGAGGAAGTCGCCGACGCGGCGGCCGTCCGACGAGCACAGCGACACGATCACCGCGACCGCGCCGAACAGGCCGAGCGCCCAGAAGTCGACGACGAAGCCGCCGAGGCCGCGGACGAGCGCGTGCCGGAAGCGGATCGGGCCGCCGTCGACGCGCACCACCCGCAGGCCCACCGCCATCTTGCCCAGGGAACGGCCGCGCGTGAGCGTCTCGGAGATGACCGGGTAGCCGACCATGACCAGCACCACGAAGACCAGCAGCAGCGCCACGAAGAGCGACTCGTCGTCGGCCGGCGTCACGAACGAAAGCACCATGGCCGCCGCCAGCAGCAGGGCCAGCTGCAGGAGGACGTCCAGCGCCATCGCCAGCGCGCGGCTGGCGAGCTTGGCCACGCGCAGGTCCAGGACGACCGCTTCGCCGGTGACCAGCTCCGATTCCTCGTGCACGAGGACCAGCGTATCGACGGATAGGGTGGCCGGTGTGGATGTGGACGTCTTCGTCGCCGCGCACGCGGCGGAGTGGACCCGGCTCGGCGAGCTGACCCGGCGCGGCGGCAAGCTGACCGGGCCGGAAGCCGACGAGCTGGTGACGCTCTACCAGCGGACCGCGACGCACCTGTCGATCGTGCGGTCGGTCGCGCCGGACCCGGCGCTGCTCGGCCGGCTGTCGGACCTGGTCGCCCGCGGCCGGGCGGCGGTCTCCGGGTCGCACAACCCGGCCTGGCGCGAGGTCGCCCGGTTCTTCACCCGCCGGTTCCCGGCCGCGGTCTACCTCTCGCGGCGCTGGTGGATCCCGGCCGCGCTGGTGTCGATCGCGGTGATGGTGGTGATCGCCGTCTGGGTCGCGCGCGACCCGCTCGTGCGCGCGTCCCTGGGCACCCCGGACGAGCTGCGCGAGCTGACCAAGCCCGGCGGCGACGCGGAGACGTACTACTCGACGGGACCGGCGGCGTCCTTCGCGGCGCAGGTCTGGACGAACAACGCGTGGGTGGCGGCGACCTGCCTGTTCCTCGGCGTCGCGCTGGGCCTGCCGGTGATCGGCGCGCTCTGGCTGAACTCGCTGAACGCCGGGATGATCATCGGCGCGATGAGCGCGGCCGGCCGCGGCGACGTGATGATCGGCCTCCTGCTCCCCCACGGCCTCCTGGAGCTGACGGCGGTGTTCGTCGCGGCGGGGACGGGGCTGAAGCTCGGCTGGACGGTGATCGACCCGGGCCGCCGCTCCCGCACGGCGGCGCTCGCCGAGCAGGGCCGGTCGGTGGTGGTGATGGCGCTCGGGCTGACGTGCGTGCTGCTGGTGTCCGGCGTGATCGAGGCGTTCGTGACGCCGTCGGGCTGGCCGACGTGGCTGCGGGTGGGCATCGGCGCGGCGGTGGAGGTGGCCTTCCTGGTCTACGTCTTCACGCTGGGCCGCCGCGCGGCGAAGGACGGCGAGGTCGGCGACCTGGACGCCCGCGACGCCGGGGACGCGCTACCCGAGTCGGCTTGAGTTGTGCGGCAACAGCCGACACGCGTGATTGGCGAGCCGGCACGCGTGATTGACGGGTCGACACGGCAAGGCTCGTCGTGTCGACCTCCCGATCACGCGTGTCGACCTTCGGATCACGCGTGTCGGCTTTGCGATCACAGTCGTCCTGCGGCCTTCAAGGCCAGGTAACGGTCCGCGAGGGCCGGCGGCAGTTCCTCCGGGACCGCGTCCACCACGTGCACCCCGTGCCGCACCAGGCGTTCGGTCACGCGCTGGCGCTCGGCCGTCGTGCGGGCCGCCGAGGCCGCGTCGTACACCGCTTCCGCGTCCCCGCGGGACGACAGCATCTCCGCCACCCGGGGGTCCGCCACCGACGCCACCACCAGCTCGTGCCGGCCCGTCAGCGAACTCAGCACCGGGAAGAGGCCCTCCTCCAGCGGTGCCGCGTCCAGTCCGGTCAGCAGCACCACCAGCGCGCGCCGCCGGGTCCGCTGGAGGACCTCCGCGATCATCCCGCGCGCGTCCGTCTCCACCAGCGACGGCTCGAGCGGTGCCATCGCGTTCACCAGCGACGTCAGCAACGACGCCCCCGACGACCCCTGCACCGCCGCGCGCAGGCGGCGGTCGTAGGCCAGCAGGTCGACGCGGTCGCCCGCGCGGGAAGCCAAGGCCGCCAGCAACAACGCCGCGTCCATCGCCGCGTCCAGCCGCGGTGCGTCGCCCACCCGGCCCGCCGATATGCGGCCCGTGTCCAGCACCAGGACCACGTGCCGGTCGCGCTCGGGGCGCCACGTCCGGACCATGACGTCCGCCGCGCGGGCCGTGGCGCGCCAGTCGATCGAGCGGACGTCGTCGCCGATGACGTATTCGCGCAGCGAGTCGAATTCCGTGCCCTGGCCCCGGATCAGCACCGCGTTGCGGCCGTCGAGCTGCTGCAGCCGCGCCAACCGCGACGGCAGGTGCTTGCGGCTGTGGAACGGCGGCAGCACCCGGACCGTCCACGGCACCGCGTGCGACCCCTGCCGGGCGGCCAGGCCCAGCGGCCCCACCGAGCGGACCGTCACCCGGGCCGCCGTCCGGTCTCCGCGCCGGGTCGGCCGCAGGGACGTCACCAGGGCCCGCCGCTCCCCCGCCGGGACGTGCACGGCGTGCCGGTCGGCCGCGCCCGCCGATGGCGGCCACGCGTCGCGCAGCTGCCCGCGCACCGCACGGCCACCGGGGTTCGCGACCACCAGCCGCACCTCGCACGGCTCGCCGAGCCGGACCGAGGTGTCGCCCGAGCGCGCGAACGTCAGCGCCCGCACGCTGCCCGCCAGCGCCAGGTCGACGGCGACGAGCACCAGCAGCACCGCGCCGACCGCCAGGATCCCGGTCGTCGACGGCAGCAGCAGCCCGACCACCAGCGCGCCGAACAGCGCCAGCAGCCCGAGCCTTCCGGTGACGGCCATGTCAGCGCGGCACGGGCACGGACGCGAGCACGCGGTCCAGCACGCCGTCCGCGGTGACGCCTTCGAGCTCGGCCTCGGGCCGCACGTCCAGGCGGTGCCGCAGCGCGGGCCGGGCGAGCGCCTTGACGTCGTCCGGGGTGGCGTAGTCGCGCCCGGCGAGCCACGCCCAGGCGCGGGTCACCGCGAGCAACGCCGTGGCGCCACGCGGGGAAACGCCGATCCGCACCGACGGCAGCGACCGCGTCGCCCGGCACAGGTCGACGACGTAGCCGATCACCTCGGGCCCGATCGTCACCCGCGCCACGGCTTCGCGCGCCGCCGCGAGCTCGGGAGCTCCCGCGACGGCCTTGAGGCCCGCCGCGGCGAGGTTGCGCGGGTCGAAGCCCTGCGCGTGCCGCCACAGGATGCCGATCTCGTCCTCGCGCGACGGCGCCGGCATGGTCAGCTTGAGCAGGAACCGGTCCAGCTGCGCCTCCGGCAGCGGGTAGGTGCCCTCGTACTCCACCGGGTTCTGGGTGGCGATCACGATGAACGGGTCCGGCAGCGGCCGCGACTTGCCGTCGATCGAAACCTGCCGCTCCTCCATCGCCTCCAGCAGTGACGACTGCGTCTTCGGCGGCGTCCGGTTGATCTCGTCGGCGAGCAGCAGGTTGGTGAACACCGGCCCCTCGCGGAAGGAGAATTCGCCGCTGTGCGCGTCGTAGACGATCGAGCCGGTGACGTCGCCGGGCATCAGGTCCGGCGTGAACTGCACGCGCGTGGTCTCCAGGTCCAGCGCCGCGGCCAGGGCCCGCACCAGCAGCGTCTTCGCCACGCCCGGGACGCCCTCGAGCAGCACGTGCCCCCGGCAGAGCAGCGCCAGGATCAGCCCGGTGACGGCGGCTTCGTTGCCGACGACGGCCTTGCCGACCTCGGTGCGCAGCGCGATCAGCGCGTCACGGGCCCCGGTCGCGTTCTCGGTACCGCTGGTCAAGTTCGCCCTGCCTCTCGTTCCACCTGATCGAGTTCGCCGGCCAGCCGGACCAGCGCGGGGTCGTCCGGCACCGGCGGGCCGTAGAGGATCGCGCCGACGTCGTTCGCCGGACGGCCGGTCCGCGTGCTCACCGACGCCACCAGCGCCGCCGCGTCGGCGTCGCGCGGCAGGCCCAGTGCGGTCCGCAGCCGGCCGCGCGCGGCTTCCCGCAGCGTCTCGCCCGCGTGCCCGGCCGCCTTGGCCCGCCGGTACAGCCGGGCGCGGCCCTCGGCCGTTTCGGCCGCGCGGACGACGATCGGCAGCGGCTCGGTGACGACCGGGCCGAGCCGGCGCGCCCGCCACAACGCCAGCAAGGCCACCGCGACGAGCGCCTGCGCGGCGCCGTAGTACCAGCCGTCCGGGATCAGGTCGAAGATCGACCGGCGGGAGTCGTCCAGCGCCGGGTCGGACGTGGTCGGCAGGTACCAGACGAGCTTCGGGTGCGCGCCGAGCAACCGCAGCGAAAGGGCCGCGTTGCCCTGCTCGGCGAGCCGCTGGTTGGTCAACGGTGCCGGCGTGCCGAGCAGCGTCGTCGTGCGGTTCCCCTCGGCGAGCTGCAGCAGCGTGCCGCCGCCGTCCTCGCCGGGGTAGCACGAGCGCGCGCCGGGCGAGGTGTAGCCGATCCCGCCGAGCGTGACCTCGCCGGCCGCGACCGCCGCGGCGACCGTGCACTGCGGCGGCAACGTCCCGACGTCGCTGCGCCCGGCCGGGTGCACCAGCGGCAGCGAATCCCGCAGCGTCACCTCGCCCGGCGTCACCAGGACGACGTCGGCCGCGCGCGCCCGCAGCGCGTCGAACCGCTTCGCCGGGGCCAGGTCCGGGGCGGTCACCAGCAGCGTGGTGTCTTCGCCGACTTCGGCGTCCGCTTCGGCGACCGTGTGCGCGGTCCGGACGTCGACGCCCTGGTCTTCGAGCAGTTTCACCAAGGCGTGCGCGCCGCCGGGTTCGTACGAGCCGGGTTCGAGGGCGCCGTAGGCCTGCTCGCCGCGGCCGAGCAGGAGCAGGGCCCCGGCGACGAAGATCAGGACCAGGAGGGCGAGCGGGATCCGGGCGCCGCGCCAGATCCGGCGCAGGTCGGGCGAAACCGAGGTGGTCACGGGGCCGCCATGGCGACCGGCCGCTCACGGCGGCAGCGTTCGTCCAGTTCGGTCAGGGTCCGGTACGCCGCTTCGGTGCCTTCGCGGCCGCCGTAGTGGACGTCGTCGAAGAGCCGGGCGCCCTGCCGCAGCTGATCCGCGACGTTCGGCAGCAGCTGCCCGGCTTCGGCGGCGGCTTCATCCGCCGTCCGGCCGGAGCGGACGTCGAGCAGCGCGCGTTCCTCCAGGGCCCGCACGACGGCGCGGAAGCGGTCGCGGACGGCGTCGTCGAACCGGCCCGCGGCGGCGGCTTCCGCGGCCGAGCGGCGGTAGTCGGCGGCACTCCGGCGCTGCCCGCCGAAGACGACGCGATCGGCCCGCGCCGCGCGGGCGACCTTGCCCGTGCGCACCCGGATCACCACGACGAGCACGATCAGCAGCGCCAGGACCAGCAGCACCCCGAAGATCCCGCCGGGGACGTCCGAGGACAGGCTGTTCAGCAGCTTGTCCAGCTGCTCCCCCAGCCACCGGCCGATCTCCTGCAGGAAACTCGGCCGCGCCTCGCGGTACTTCGGGTCGGAGAGCTCCTGCTCGGCCGCGCGGCGGGCCGCGTCCCGGTCGATGTCGACCGGGACGTCGGTGAGCCGGAAGGTCACCATGCCTGCGGTGGCTGCACCCCGGCGGCGCGGGCCAGTTCGATGTCCATGCCTTCGCGGCGCATCCGCTGGTCGAGGTAGACGATCACGGTGACCAGCGCGACGAACGGGATCGCGACGGTGCCGGCGATGATCTGCCCGGCCGACGCCAGCAGCAGGTCCCCGGTGCTCGGCACGGTCACCTTGCCCGGGTTGAACACCTGGCTGAACATGCCCGTGCCGATGGTGAACGGCAGCTGGATGATGTTCTCGAAGAACGACTCGATGATCCGGGCCAGCAGCAGCACGCCGAGCACCCGCCAGAACGCGCCGCCGACCAGCTTGACCGACCGCGCGAACGCCTCCCGGAACGTGCCGCGCTCGAGCACGAGCGCCGGGGCGGCCAGCGCCCAGAACACCCAGGCGAGCACGCCGGGGATGATGCAGAGCATGACGCCGATGGTGCTCAGGAGCGCGTAGACGAACGCCACGCCGAGCAGCGGCAGCAGCCGCGGCTGCACCTCGCGCCAGGCGATGCCGAAGCTGACCTCGCGGCCCAGCGCGGCCCGGCCCATCACCGCGGCCATCAGGCCGGTGGTGACGGTCAGCAGGAGCGTCGAGACCAGCGTCGAGGAGATCAGCACGATGAACAGGTCGCCGAACGTGCCGAAGAGGGCGTTGCGCAGCTCCTCTTCGGTCGCCGCCGGGCCGAGTTCGACCGTGGTCGCGAAGCTCTCCAGGTCGGTGAGGACGTACCTCTGCAGGACGAACGTGAGCGCGGCGCTGAGCACCGCCACCACCGCGCCGATGCCGAGGATCAGCAGCGCGTGCCGGCGGATCGCGGTGATCGCGCCGTCGAGGATGTCGCCGATGTTCAGCGGCCGCAGCGCGATCACGCCGGGCTTGCCGAGCCCGTCCGGGTTCCAGCGCGGCGGCTGGTACTGCTGCTGCCCGGTGAACGGCGGCAGCGCGTCCGGCCGGTAGGACGACCCGTGCTGCCAGCCCGGCGGCGGGGTCGCGGGCGCGGCCGGGGTGTCCGGTGCCTGCCAGCCTCGCGGCGGCGTCGGCGGTGACGCGGCGTGATCTTCGGGCGGCTTCGGCTCACTCGATCCGGGGGCGGGAGCCGAGGGCACGCCCTGGCTCGGAGTCGGCGTGTCGGCACCCTCGCCGCCGGGCGCGCCACCGGTGTCTGTCATCGAAGCCCCTCGCCTGCAGTACCTGCTTGGCAACACTCTCTCAGAGCCCATTGCACCCGGCCAGACCTGGGGTGACGTCGGTGCGTCGTGACGCGGTGCGCACGGACGGGTGCGAGACGGCCCGTTCCCCCGATATGCTGAATGGCGGGATCGGGTACCCCCGGTCCGTACCGAGACCCTTCGGGACTGCCTAGTGACGCAACCGCCCCCCGGCCAGGAACCGCCTCGCGGAACCGTTCAGCCGCCGCCGGTGCCGGATGCGCAACCGGATCTCCCGTGGCTCGGCCGCCCGCACACCGTGTCCGCACCGAGGCGCCGGTCACCGGCGGCGGTGATCGGCGTGTGCCTCGGCGCGGTGGCCGTGCTGGTGCTCGGCCTGGTCGCGATCGTCGCCCTCAACCGCGACGAGACCCCGCTGGCCAACGCGAACTTCCGGGACGTCCCGACCTCGCAGGACGTCCCCCCGCAGCAGCTGCCGCCCGGCGGCGCGGGGGCCCCGGCGTCGGCGTCGAACCCGGCGACCGAGCTCTCGACGCCCAGCCCGACCGGGCCGCAGAAGATCCTCAAGCTGGCCGACCACCCGATCCTGCAGGACCCGAACGCCGGCCTGCAGAACCGCGTCTGCACGCTGCCGGCCTGGCAGAGCACGCAGGAAGGCGCGGAAGCGTTCTTCACCGCGGCCAGCAAGTGCCTGGACGCGGCGTGGGGCCCCTTCCTCGAGGCCTACCACCTGCCGTTCACGTCGCCGTCGCTGCACTTCCCGACCGGCGCGAGCTTCGAGACCGAGTGCGGCACGATCCAGGTCGGCATCGCCACGGCCGCGTACTACTGCGAAAACAACCTGTACGTCCCGTTCCGCGGCCTGCAGACCGACCAGTACGGCAACAACCCGGGTGTCTACCTGGCCCTGTTCGCCCACGAGTACGGCCACCACGTGCAGGAGGTCGCCGGGCTGATGGACGCGGCCTGGCAGAAGATCTACGAAGCGGGCCAGAACAGCCCGGCCGGGCTGGAGATGTCGCGGCGCAAGGAACTGCAGGCCCAGTGCTTCTCGGGGATGTTCCTCGGCGCGCACGTCGACCAGGGCGGCACGATCAGCCGCGACATGTACAACAAGGCCTGGAACGACCAGGAGACCCGCGGCGACAACACCTCCCGCAGCCACGACCACGGGACGAACGCGCACTACGCGTCCTGGTGGCGGGCGGGCGCGACGAGCAACCGGATCGCCGACTGCAACACCTTCGCGGCGCCGTCGTCCGAGGTCAGCTAGCGGTTCTGGGGCGCAGCGGGATGCTCAGCCACAGGTAGACGAACATCCCGCCGGAGAAGCACGCGAACACCAGCAGGGCCAGGCCGAGCGGGCGCCGGGCGTCGGACGCGCCCATCGACGTGTCCGCGGCGGTGACGGTGACCTGGCCGGTGTCGGGCAGCACGTCCGGCACCGCGACCTCGACGCGCTCGCCCTGCCCGTGCCCGCAGCCGTCGAGCGTGCCTTCGTGGGCCTTCCCGGCGACGGTGAACTTGACGGTTTCCTTGGCGTCAGCCCGGCCGCAGGGCGCCGGCTTGGTCACCTCCGCCTGCACCGGCGCGCCCAGGACGTCGTTGCCGATGCCGAGCAGGCCGGGCCCGGCCAGCCAGGCGAGCAGCACGACGAGCACACCCGCCGCGGCGGGGATCGCCACCGTGGGCCACGTGAGGGCGAGGGATCGCGGGGGCACCCGGCCATGGTTCCAGATCCCGCGGGCAAAACCCAGGCGCCCTGGTCACCGCTCGATCTTCTCCGCCTGGGTGACCTTTTTGACGTAAAGCAGCTTGTCGCCCGGTTCGATGGCGTCGGCCTGCGGGGCGTCGATGCGGTACAGGACGCCGTCGCGGACCAGGCCGAGGACGAGGTCGGCCAGGTGCCGCGGCGAACCGCCCTCTTCGGACGGTTCGACCGCCCGCTCGGCGATCGCCAGCCCCGATTCGGGGGTCAGCAGGTCCTCCATGATGTCGACGACCAGCGGCGTCGACGTCGCCATGCCGAGCAGCCGCCCGGCCGTCTCGCTGGAGACGACGACCTGGTTGGCGCCCGACTGCTTGAGCAGGTGGACGTTCTCCGCCTCCCGCACCGACGCGACGATGTGCGCCTTGGGCGCCAGCTCGCGGGCGGTGAGCGTGACGAGCACCGCCGTGTCGTCCCGGTTCGGGGCGACGACGACCGCCCGCGCGTGCTGGACCGCGGCCACCCGCAGGACGTCCGCCCGGGTGGCCGAGCCGTGCACGGCGACGAGGCCGAGCGCGCTCGCCGCGTCGAGGGCCTGCTGGTCGGTGTCGACGACGACGATCTGCTCCGGGGCGACGTCCTCGTCGCCGAGCAGCGCGTTGACGGCGGACCGGCCCTTGGTGCCGAACCCGACGACGACCGTGTGGTCGCGCACCTTCGTCCTCCACTTCTGGATCTTGAACGCCTGGCGGGAGCGCTCGGTGAGCACTTCCAGGGTGGTCCCGACCAGGACGATGAGGAAGAGCACCCGCAGCGGGGTGATCACCAGGACGTTCACCAGCCGCGCGGACGACGTGGCCGGCGCGATGTCGCCGTAGCCGGTCGTCGAGAGCGAGACGGTGGCGTAGTACAGGCTGTCCAGCAGGGAGAGGCCGTCGCCGTTGGCGTCGCGGTAGCCGTCGCGGTCGAGGTAGACGATGACCACCGTGGCCAGCAGCGCGAGCGTCGCGCCGATGATCCGCTTGACGATCGAGCGGAGCGGGCTGACCGTCAGCTCCGGCATCCGCAGGACGCCGACGAGCTCGTGGTCGGGCCGATCGGTGAGACTGCCCAGCGGCAACCGTTTGAGGGCCTTCATGCTGGCTCGTGTCGAGCGTCACTCACGCCCGGAGGATAGCCGAACCGGACACCGCGCCGCCGCGTGGAACGATGAGTTCATGGCAACCTCGCAACGGCCCGCGCACGTGTTGGCGGGCGCGCTGGGCTTCATGGGCGTGCTGCACTTCGCCGTCCCCAAGCCGTTCGACGGCCTGATCCCGGCGTCGCTGCCGGGCTCTCGGCGGGCCTGGACGTACGGCTCGGGCGTGGCGGAACTGGCGGTCGCGGCCGCGGTGGCGACGCCACGCACCCGCCGCCTCGGCGGCCTGGCGGCGGCCCTGCTGTTCCTGGGCGTGTTCCCGGGGAACGTCAAGATGGCGGTGGACGCTCGTCGAGCACCGGCCCCGCAGCGCGCGATCGCCTGGGCGCGCCTGCCGCTGCAGTGGCCCCTGATCGCCTGGGCCCTGAAGGTCCGCGACAACGCGTGAACCGCGTGATCCAGCGGTCGGCACGCGTGATCGAAGGGTCAACTCGCGTGATTCAAGGGTCGACACGGCGACCCAGCCCGAACCCCGGTGTGTCGTCCCCTCAATCACGCGTGTCGACTTCTCAATCACGCGTGTCGGCTCTCTGATCACGCCTCGGGGAGGTCGCGGAGCAGGCCGCGGAGGGCTTCCGGGGCCAGGAGGTCGGCGGGGCGGATCGTGCGGTTCGCGCGGACGTAGTGGAACGCCGCGCGGACCCGCTCCACCGGGACGTCCTTCAGCGCCGCCCAGGCCATCCGGTACGCCGCCAGCTGGACCGACAACGCGGGGATGCGGGACTCCGGCGGGACCGCGCCGGTCTTCCAGTCGACCACCGTCCAGCCGCCGTCGGGGTCGGCGAACACCGCGTCCATCCGGCCGCGCAGAGTGATGCCTTCGACGTCGGCCGAGAACGTCACCTCCACCGCCACCGGGACCCGCGCCGCCCACTCGCTCTTCTCGAACTCCGTCTGCAGTTCCTCGAAGTCCGCGTCGGGGGCCTCGCCGAAGTCGGCCGCGCCCGGGAGGTCGTCGATCTCGATGAGCTGGTCGCCAGCGAAGCGGCGCTCCAGCCAGCCGTGGAACTCCGTGCCGCGGCGGGCGAAGCTGTTGGGCTCCACCGGGAGCGGGCGGCGCAGGTCGGCGGCGAGGCGGCCGGCGTCGTCGGCCAGGGCGACCAGCTGGCTCACCGAAAGCCGCGACGGCAGCGGGACCCGGTGCACGTGGTCGTCCTTGCGCGCCCACTCCTCGAGCAGGACGTCGGTGTCGGTCACCCAGCCGTCGGGATCGTCGTCCTCGGCTTCTTCCGAAGGCTCGGCGGCCAGGGCTTCGGACACCAGTTCCACGCCGGTCTGCACGCCGGTGCGGCGGTCGCCCAGCGGGTCGACCGGCCAGCGCGCCGCCCGCGAGTCCGTCACCAGCGGGTTTTCGTCGTCCTTGTCCGGTTCCGGCGCCCACTCCGCGAGCTGCCCGATGCCGGTCTCGCGCAGGACCTCGGCGATCTCGGTGAGGAACTCCGACGGCCCCTTCGCCCGGCTGCTGCTCTCGTTCCACCAGTGCCCGGAGACGATCATCGCGTGCTCGGACCGCGTCAGCGCGACGTAGCAGAGCCGCCGTTCTTCCGCCTGTTCCCGTTCGACGAACCCGGCTTCGTGCAGCTCCAGTCCATCTTGGACTTCCTTGCGGTCGTAGCCCTCGACGATGTCCAGCGTCGGCAGGTCCTCGGCGTCACCGCGCAGCTTGGCCGGCAGCGACGTCGCGGTCCGCAACCACGACGACGACCGGCGGCGCCCGGGGAAGACGTCCTGCACCAGGTGCGGCACGGCGACGACCTCCCATTCGAGGCCCTTCGCCGAGTGCACGGTCAGCACCTGCACGCGGTCCGGGACGACCTCGACCTCGCCGGGGGTGAGCCCGTCTTCGGCGTGCGCGGCGGTGTTCAGGTAGTCCACAAAGGACAGAAGGGTGGCGGTCGGCGCCGTCTCGGCGTAGTCGGTGACGACTTCGGCGAACGCGTCCAGGTGCGCCCTTCCCGCGGATCCTGGCCGGGCCAGCGATTCGACGTCCAGCAGCATGGTGCGTTCGACGTCGGCGACGAGCTCCGGCAGCGACTGGTCGAGCCGCCGCCGCAACGCCGCCAGCTCCCACCCGATCCGCCGGATCCGCCGGTAGCCCTCCTCGGAGTACCGCTCCGGGTCGCCCGGTTCGTCGATGGCGTCGATGAGACCGGCCTGCTCGACGCGCTCGACGACCAGTTCCGGCGTGTCCGGCTTCTCGGGGCTGGACAGCTCGCCGGCGCGCCGCCACAGCGCGGCGACGTCGGCGGCGGAGAGCCGCCAGCGGGCGCCGGTCAGCAGCCGGGCCGCGGCGCTGCCGGACAGCGGGTCGGCGAGCACCTTCAGCGTCGACACGAGGTCCGCGACCTCGGGCTCGTCCAGCAGCCCGCCGAGCCCGACCACCTCGACGGGCAGCCCGCGCGCCCGCAGTTCGGCGGCGATCGGCGCCATGTCGGCGCGGCGCCGCACGAGCACCGCGGCGGTCGGCGGCTTGCCGGTTTCCTCTTGGTGGGCGTACCAGCGCCGGGCGAGCGCGTCGGCGACCCACGCGCGTTCGGCGCGGATGTCCGGCAGCAGCGCACAGGCGAGGTCGGCGGGCCCGGCGCCGTCGCGCGCCCGCAGCCGTTCGACGCCGAGGCCGCGGGCGCGCAGCGGTTCGGCGATCGCGTTCGCGAGGTCGAGGATTTCCGGCGGGTTGCGGAAGCTGGTCAGCAGCCCGAATTCGTGCGCGGGGACGAGCCGTTCGCCGTCGAAGCGCGGGAAGTCCGTGGTGAACCGGGGCAGGTTGGCGGCGCTGGCGCCGCGCCAGCCGTAGATGGCCTGCGCGGGGTCGCCGACGGCGGTGACCGGCATCGGCGGGTTCTCGACGCCGCCGAACAGCGCCCGCAGCAGCACGCGCTGGGCGTGGCCGGTGTCCTGGTATTCGTCGAGGAGGACGGCGCCGTAGCGCTCCCGCTCGCCGCGCACGACCGACGGGTACCCGCCGGCCAGCTGGGCCGCGAGGGACATCTGGTCGGCGAAGTCGAGTGCGCCTTCGTTGCGCTTGCGGCGGTGGTAGTCGTCGACGAGCGGGAGGAGGGCGAGCCGGAAGTGTTGCGCGGCCATGATTTCGGTGAGCTTCTGCGGCAGCGCGGCTCGTTGGCCCTTGGCGCGCGGGGCGTTCTCGATGACTCTGCACAGCCAGGTCGTGTACTCGGCGAGCTGTTCGGTGGAGACGAGGTGCTCGCCGAGCTCGCCGGCCAGCGCGAGGAGGTCGGCGGTGACGGTCGGCGGGACGCGGTCGGTGTCGAGTTCGTTGTCCCATGTGGACACCACGCGGTGCGCGATCTGCCACGACGACGTCTCGGAGAGGAGCCGGACGCCGGGCTGGACGGGCAGGCGAAGGCCGTGTTCGGACAGCAGGCGGCCGGCGTAGGCGTGGTAGGTGAGGACGGTGGGTTCGCCGGCGACCACGGTCGACCGCAGGCCGCCGGTCGGGTCGAGGCGGTCGAGGAGGCCGGACCCGGCGAGGCGGCGCAGGCGCGCGCGGACGCGTTCGCCGAGCTGGCGCGCGGCTTTGCGGGTGAAGGTGAGGCCGAGGACGCGGTCGGGGCTGACGATGCCGTTGGCGACGAGCCAGACGACCCGCGCGGCCATGGTTTCGGTCTTCCCGGCCCCGGCCCCGGCGACGACGAGGGAGGGTTCGACGGGCGCGGCGATGACGGTGGCCTGTTCGGGCGTGGGCCGGTGCAGCCCGAGCGCATCGGCGAGTTCGGCGGGCTCGACGGGGTTGGCGATGACGAGCGGGCTCACGGCCGCACCTCGCGGGGCTCCGGCTCGGTCGCGTGCTCACGCCTGGCTGAACTCACCGGATAGTTCACACGCTCGCCGCCCGACCAGCGCCGCACTGCCGCGCGTGAACTAACCAGATGGTTCACAAGCCCTGCGCCCAGCCAGCTCGCCGCAGCCAACGAACTCACCGGATAGTCCACAAACCCACCACCCAGCCAGCGCTGCACCACCGCGCCTGAACTAACCAGATGGTTCACAAACCCCGCACCCAGCCGACCCCGCGCAGGCAACGAACTCACCAGATAGTCCACAAGCCCGCCGCCCGGCCGCCCCCGCCCCACAGCGCCTGAACTAACCAGATGGTTCACAGCCCCGGCACCTGCCGCCCCTCGGGCCGGAGCGGGCAGCACCCGCGCGCCGGGCAGCGGTCGCAGTCCGGGTTCTCCTGGGCCTGGTAGTCCGGACCCGCCGCCGAGGCCGCCGCCTTCTGGACCAGCTCCAGCCACTGCTTGCCGCCCACCTCGTCGAGCGGCGGCTGGGACCGCTCCGTCGCTCCCGTCTTGTTGTTCGCCTTCGCCACATACACGAGCCGGGCGCCACCCGCCTCGGTCCGGCCCTCGATCGCCCCCAGCAGCACCGCCAGCTGGTACGCCGCCAGCTGCGGGTGCGCCTCGGCCTCCGCCCCGGACACCGGGACCTTGCCCGTCTTGATGTCCACGATCACGGGCCGCCCCTCGGAGTCGAGCTCCACCCGGTCGACCCGCCCGCGCAGCAGCACCCGGACCTCGTCCGCGCCCCCGGCCGGCAGCTCGACCTCGATGTCCTGCTCGACCCCGGCTTCCTTGAGCTCCGCCCGGCTGCGCTCCAGCCACGTCGTGAAGTTCCGCAGCATCTGCTCGACCCGCCGCCGCTCCCGCCGCGAGAACCACGGCGCCCCGGCGTCGACGCGCACCCACGCCTCGTCCAACGCGGCCTGCAGCTCCGCGTCCGTCGAACCGGACGCGACCGCCTGGGCGAGCCCGTGCACCAGCGTCCCCGTCACCGCCGCGAGCTGGGCCGGGTCGCTGCCGCCGTGGCGCTCGATCATCCAGCGCAGCGGGCACTTCGTCAGGATTTCCACTGTGGACGGTGAGATCCGGATCAGGTCGCCCGGCGGGTGCACCGGCTCGTCGCTGGACGCCGGGAGCAGGCCGTACCACGTCGACGGGTGCGCGCCGGGCACGCGGGCGTCGGCCAGCCGGGCCAGCTGTTTCGCCGCCCGACGCCGCCGCGCGGGGTCGGCCTTGTCGTCGCAGACGACCTCGCGCAGCTCCCCCACCAGCTCGGCGAGCACCAGCGACCGGCCCGGCGGCTTCATCCGCGAGTCGAGCCCGCCGTCGTCGGCGCCGTTCTCCTCCAGGTCGTCGAGGAACCGGGACGGCTGCTCGTCCTCCCCCGACACCGCGGTGACCAGCAGCGTCCGCTTCGCGCGGCTCAGCGCGAGGTAGAACAGGCGCCGCTCCTCGGCGAGGATCGGCGCGGTCTGGGAGACGGCGTCGTCGTCGACCCCGGCCATCAGGTCCTTGAGCCGCTCCACGCCCAGCACGGACCCCCGCAGCCGCAGGTCCGGCCACGCGCCCTCCTGCACGCCCGCGACGGCGACGACCGTCCACTCGCGACCGGCGGCGGCGTGCGCGGTGAGCAGCGAGACACCGTCGGACGGGACGGCCGCCGGCGCCAGCGTGTCGCCAGCAATCCTCTGCGCGCCAAGGTAATCCGCAAAGGAGGCGACGCTTGCGCGCGGCAGCCGGTCGACGTACCGGCCCGCGGCGTCGAACAGCGCGACGACGGCGTCGAGGTCGCGATCGGCCTGCGCCCCCAGCGACCCGCCGCGTTCGACCTGCTTCAGCAGCTTGTCCTGCAGCCCGCTCTCCCGCCACAGCTGCCACAGCACCTGCTCCACACCCTCGCCGCGCGCGACGGCCTGGTGCGTGACGCGCAGCAGCCCGCCGACGCGCCGCACCGGCTCGGCCTCGGCGTCGGCGAGCCCGGCCAGGATGTCGCCGCCGCGCAACGCTTCGACGAGCAGCTCGTCGCTCGACCGCTGGCCGCCGCCGGCCAGTTCGAGCCGGCGTAGGCCGCGCCGCAACCGCCGCAGCGCCAAGGGATCCGCGCCGCCGAGGGCCGACGAAAGCAGCATCTCCGCGAGGTCGACGTCGAGGAGCTCGGGCGACGGCGCGAGCTTCAGCACGGCCAGCAGCGGCCGCACCGCGGGCTGCTTGGCCAGCGGCAGTTCCTCGGTCGCCGACCCGATCGGGACGCCGGCCGCGCGCAACGCGCGTTGCAGGACCAGGAAAGTCCGCGCGGGCGATCGGACGAGCACCGCGATCTCCGACCACGGCACGCCGTCGACGAGGTGCGCGCGACGCAGCTGGTCGGCGATCCAGCTCGCCTCGGCGGCGGGCGTCGGCATCACGCGGACGCGGACGTTCCCCCCGGTCGCTCCGCGTGGCGGCACGATCTTGCGGTGCGGCGACGCGCCCGGCAGCGTCGCGCCGATCTTGGCCACCGCGAGCCGGACGGCCGGGGCGAGCCGGTGGGCCGTGGTGAGCGTGACGGTCCGGCTGCCGTCCGGGTCGGCGTCGGCGAACAGGCGCGCGTCCGCGCCGCGGAAGGAGAACACGTTCTGGTCGGGGTCGCCGGCCACGACGAACTCGGCCGCGGTGTGCCCGATCACCCGGACCAGGCTGGTCTGCAGCGGGTCGAGGTGGTGGGCGTCGTCGACGAACAGGTGCCGGACGCGGGTGCGCTCGCGTTCGCGCAGCTCGTCGTCGTCTTCGAGGGCGAGCAACGCGGAGGTGACGAGCTCGGCGGCGTCGAGGGCGGGCGCGCTCGCGACACCGAGGGCGTTGCCGCCCGCGCCCTGCAGCTGCGTGACTTCTTCGTACTGCGCCCAGAACTCCCCGGCGGCGATCCACTCCTCGCGGCCGCGGCGCCGGCCCAGCTCGGCGAGGTCCCCGGGGCCGAGGCCGCGCTCGGCCGCGCGCATCAGCAGGTCGCGCAGCTCCTCGGCGAAGCCGGGGACCATCAGGGCGGGCCGCAGCTGCTCGGGCCAGTACTCGGCCTCTTCGTCGAGGTCACCGGCCAGGAGTTCGCGGACGACGACGTCCTGTTCGGCGCCGGCCAGCAGCCGCGGCGGCGGGAGCTCTTCGGCCATCGCCTCCAGCCGCAGCAGCGAGTAGGCGTAGGAGTGCACGGTGCGGACGAGCGGTTCGCGCACGGTCCGGGGCAGCGGCCGCGCCAGGTCGGGGTCGGCGGTGAGCCGCCGGGTGATGTCGGCGCGCAGCGCGTCGGCGGATTTGCGGGACGTGGTGAGCACGAGGACGCTCTCCGGGTCGGCGCCCTCGGCGATGCGGCGGGTGGCGGCCGAGGCCAGCAGCGCCGTCTTGCCGGTGCCCGGGCCGCCGAGCACGCGGAGGAACCCGCCGGGTGCGGAGAGCACGCGCCGCGCGCCTTCGTCCCAGGTGAACGATGGTGTGGCGACGATCGGCGTGCGCACCAGCCGCGCGTCCGCCTGCGCCGTTCGCCTCCCGTTCACCCCGCGATGGAACCACGCCCGGTCCCCCGGGTGGCGCACCGGCACGGCTTAGCGGGGGTCCGTTCGGCGAAGGCGCCGCAGCGTGCGCTGGATGGTTGCGAAAAGTGTCGGTGACATCTGGGGCTCCGCCCCAAGCCGGGGGCTCCGCCACCCGAACCCCCGAAAAATGTCGTACCCATCCGGCACAGTGTCGGTATGGACGACGTTCTGCACGAGCGCGTGCGGGAGATCATCGAGTCGGTGCCGGCCGGCACGGTGGCGACGTACGGCGACATCGCCGCCCTCGCGGGGGCGCCGTCGCCGCGGATGGTCGGCGCGATCCTGGCCGAGGACGGGCACGACCTTCCGTGGCACCGGATCCTGCGCGCGAACGGCACCCCGGCGCCGCACCTGGTCCACGACCAGCTGGAACGGTTGCGCGCCGAGGGTGTGCTGGCCGACGGCCAGCGCATCGACCTGCGGAAGTACCGGTGGAAACCGGACGGAGAGGAGGACCACGGACCGGAAGGACTGTTCTGAACTCGCGTCGTTAGGTTAGCCTCGCCTAATGACGACCCAGCTGGAGCGACCTGCCCTGACCTACCACCGGGCGCGGGTGACCGTCGTCCGGCCGGTCACGCCGCACCTCGTGCGCGTGACGTTCGCCGCGGAGAGCTTCCGCGACGTGCCGGCCGGGGCGCCCGACCAGTACGTCAAGGTGTTCTTCCCGCAGCCCGGGCAGGAAGCGCCGGTGCTGCCGGAGACGGCTTCCGACGTCATGTCCTGGTACCGCACGTACCTGGCGATGCCGGACGGCGTCCGGCCGCCGATGCGCACGTACACGGTCCGGACCCACCGCCCGGACGCGGCGGAGATCGACGTCGACTTCGTGCTGCACGGCGACACCGGGCCGGCCTCGGCGTGGGCGTCGCGGGCGACACCGGGCGACCGCGTGACGTTCACGGGGCCGTACGGGCTGTACGCACCGCCGGAGGACTGCGGCTGGCAGCTGCTGGTGGGCGACGAGACGGCGCTGCCGGCGATCGGCGCGATCATCGAGCAGCTCCCGCCGGGCGCGCGCGCCTCGGTGTACGTCGAGCTGGCGGACCGCGCGGACCGGCAGGTGTTCGAGACGCGCGGAGCGGTGGAGGTCCACTGGGTGCTGCGCGGGTCACGGCCGCTGGGCGAGGCGTTGCTGGAGGCGTTGCGCGGCGCGGCGTTCCCGGGCGGGACGCCGTATGCGTGGGTGTCCGGCGAGGCGGGCGTGGTGAAGTCGGTGCGGCGCCACCTGGTGCGCGAGCGCGAGGTGGACAAGCGGCTGATCTGCTTCACGGGCTACTGGCGGCTCGGGATGAGCGAGGAAGCGGCCGGCCGCGAGGCGGTCCGGGCGGCGGAGGCAGGCGAAGCCCTGGCCGAAGCGGACTGAGTCCGCGCAAGCGGGCGGGCTACTCCCTGCCGAGCTTCGTGGCCAGGAGTTTCACCAGGGCACCCAGGCGCTGGCGGTCCGGCTGCAGCGTCTCGATGCCCGCCGCCTCCAGTGGGGCCGCCGTCACCGGGCCGACGCACGCGCACACCAGCGGGCCGCGCAGGGCCGTCAGCAGGTCGTCGTAGTGCCCGGACGTGCGCGCCAGCGTCAGGAAGTTCGCCGCGGCCGGGGCGCTCGTGAAGGCCAGCGCGGCCAGCTCGCCCGCGACGATCGCGTCGATCAGGTCGTACACCGGGGTGACGTCCGGCGGGGAATGCCAGCGGTACGGCTGCACCTCCACCAGGGAGGCGCCGGCCTGCACGAGGGGGTCGGTGAGCTCCGGCAGCGGCGTTCCGTGCAGCTGGACGGCGACCCGCTCGCCGGCCACCCCGGCCGAGGTCAACGCCCCGAACAGCTCGGCGTTCGACTCCGACGCGGCCGAAAAGGACTCGCGCAGGCCGGCCCCGCGGACCGCGCCCACCGCCTTCGGGCCGCGTGCGTAGATCCGCGACTCCCCCAGCGCCGCCACGAGCCGATCGCGCAGGCCCCAGCCCCCGGCCGCCTCGAGCCAGCCGCGGAAACCGGCGCCCGTGGTGACCACCGTGAAGCCGACCGGCTCCGCCAAGACCGCCTCGGTGCCCGCGCGCAACGCCGGGTCGCTGTCCAGGGGCACGATGGTGATCGTCGGCGCGTGGCGGACCTCGGCGCCGTGGCGTTCGAGGGCCGCGATGAATTCGCCCGCTCGCCGCTCGGCCGTGACCCCGATGGCGATACCGCTCAGCTCACCCATAGAACGCGCCCATCTCCTCGATCGCTTCGGCCAGCTCCGCCCGGAGGTCCGCCGGTTCCAGGACCTCCAGGTGCGGCCCGAAGCGCAGCAGCTCGCCGATGGCCGGTTCGCCCGGCTCCACCGGCAGCTCCACGGTGAGCCAGCCGTCCGCGTCGGGCTCGTTCCGGCAGTCGCGCAACGCGCGGGCGCCGACGGAACCTCCGTAGAACGGTACGAGGGCCTGCGCCCGCGGCGAAAGGCGCACCACCGCGACGCGCGGGTACATCCGGCGTTCGAACTGCTCGGACCACTCCTGCCAGTACCGCGCTAGGTCGAAGCCGGCCGGCCGCTCGAAGACCTCGCCGAGGTCGGTCAGCTCCAGGACCCGCGAGATCCGGTACGTCCGGTCGGTGCCCTCGCAGCGGCCGGCGAGGTACCAGTTGCCCGCCTTGAGGATCAGCCCGAGCGGCTCCAGGTCCCGTTCGACGACCCGCTGCCCCCAGCGTTCGTAGCGGATCCGGATCCGGTGCGACGACCACACGGCGTCGGCGATCGCCGACAGCGTCGGCAGGCTCTCGATGCCCCGGTGCCAGCCCGGGACGTCCAGGTAGAACCGCTCGGCGACGCGGCCGGCGCGATCGCGCAGCTCGCCCGGCAGCGCGGCGTACAGCTTGAGCTGCGCCGCCGCCAGCACCGTGCCGAGCCCGAGCTCGGCCGCCGCCACCGGCAGGCCGGCCAGCGACAGCGACTGGGCCTCTTCCTCGGTCATCCCGGTGAGCCGGGTGCGGTAGCCGTCGACCAGCCGGTAGCCGCCGGTCCGGCCGCGGTCGGCGTACACCGGGACGCCGGACGCCGAGAGCGCGTCGATGTCCCGGTAGACCGTCCGCACCGAGACCTCGAGCTCTTCGGCCAGCTCCTCGGCCGTCATCCGGCCGCGGTTCTGCAGCAGCAGGAGGACGGACAGGAGGCGGCTGGCGCGCATGGTCCAAGTTTGGCAGAAATACCTGACACAAGCTGACAGGTATGCCCGGCAGGGTGATCCCCATGAACGGATTTACGACGAAAAACTGGGAAGAGAAGATCGTCAGCGGCACCGAGGGCGGGCCGCGGGTGGCCTACGCGCACGCCACCTTCGCGTACCAAGGCGTCATCGAGGGTGAGTCGATCTGCGACCTTCTGCTGTACTACGCGGGCGAAGGGTACGAAAGCGGCGAGACGACGTCGCCGTGCTTCGAACGCTTCGAGGGCAAGGTCGACGGTCGTGAAGGGACGTTCATCGTGCGCCACGAGTACACCTTCGACGCGAAGGGCATCGCCTCGACGTTCACCGTCGTCCCCGGCTCGGGCACCGGCGACCTGGCCGGGCTCACCGGCCGCGGCACCGCCGGCGGCGCGATGGGCGAGGACCCGATCGGCTACACGTTCGAGTACGCGTTCTAGGAGCTGCCCCGTGGACCGCCGTCAGGTACTCGCCTACCGCATCGCCGAGCACGGCCTGCACCGCACGGCGAAGGACGTCGCCGACCTCGCCGTGGTCCGGGCCGGGCTGCAGGACAGCATGCGCGACACCGCGCTGCTCGCCCTGGTGGCCCGGCTCGACGGCCCGGTGGCCCTGGACGACGAGCGGCTCGTCCTGGCCTGGACGTTGCGGGGCGCGCCGCACTTCCACCTGCGCTCGGACCTGCCCGAGGCGATCCGGGCGCTGGTCCCGCTGGACGACGCGGACGCCCTGGCCCGGATGTTGTGGCAGCGCAAGGAAATGGCCGCCACGGGACTGGCCGCGACCGAGGTGGTCTTCACCGCGGCGGGCGCGCTCCGGAAGGTCGTCACGAAACCGATGTCGAAGGGCGCGGTGTCGACGGCGGTCACGAAGGTGCTGCCGCCGTCGTTCTCGCGGTGGTGCCGGGGTTGCCACGCGACGCACATCCAGGAGCAGCTGATGCGCATCGCGACGCCGCACGCCGGAGTCCGCCTGGTGACGGGGGCATCGCCGGCAACGCTGGCCCCGCTGGAAGGCCGTGGCCGAATGCGCAAGACCCCGGACCCGGCCGCGGCGACGGCGGTGATCGAGCGCTACCTGGGGTTGAACGGCCCGGCCTCCCCGGGCGACGCGGCGGAGTTCGCGGGCACGGCCCGCGCGGTGGTCGACCGCACCTGGCCGGCGGGCTTGGTCTCGGTGCAGGTCGAGGGCAAGACACGGTACCTGCCGGAGGACCGGCTCCCGGCGCTGGAGAACCCGCCGGAGCCGGACGTGGTGCGGCTGCTGCCACCGCTGGACCCGTTCATCCAGGCGCGGGACAAGGCGTTGCTGGTCCCGGACCCGTTGCGGCGCAAGGAAGTCTGGAAGATGCTGGGCAACCCGGGGGTGCTGGTGGCGGACGGCGACATCGCGGGAACGTGGCGCACGAAGGGCAGCGGGGCGAAGCTGACGTTCACGGTGACGGCGTTCGACCCGCTGCGCCCGGCACTGCGCGAGGAGGCCGAGGCCGAGGCAGCCCGGGTGGCGGCGGCGCGCGGCTTCGAGAAGCACGCGGTCACCTGGGCCGGCTGACCACGCCCGCGGGGGCGCCCCCCGTTTTCCACGCTACCAGCGGGCACCGACAATTTCGGTCCCTCCCCAGCGCCCCCGATGTGGCGTCCGGTGCCTCAGAAGCCACCGACGCCACATCGGGGCGCTCCAGGACCGGCCTCACAGGCTGTGGGCGTCGATGTCGCCGTAGGACGTGGTCGCCTGGATGGCCAACTCCGGCGTTCCCTCGTTCTTCAGCGCGTTGCGGATCCGGCCGTACGTCGTCCCCGCGTCCAACGATGCCGAGACACCCGCCGCCGCTCCCACCGTGATGTTGCCCGCCTGGGTGCTCAGCACCAGGTTGCCGCTCGCCGCCTCGGCGATGCGGATGTCGCCCTTGCCCGTGGTGATCTCGGCCGGGCCCGTCAGCCGGCCCACCGAGACGTCGCCCGCGTGGGCCGTCAACCGGAGGCTCGCCGCCTCGTCGAAGACGACCTCGCCGTGCGCTCCCGAGACCGTGACGTCACCGAGGCGTCCGACGCCCCGCAACGAGACGCTCGCCGCCTTGGCCTCCACCGACGAGCCCGCCGGCAGCGAGACCGTCACGTCGAGCGCCCCGGACGGGCCGAAGTACTGGTTCTTCGTCTCGAGCGAGATGCGCAGGACGCCGTCGTCGAACGACACGGACGCCTCCGAGGCCGCCTTCACGTCGCGGTTCTTCGCCGGGTCGGCGGGCAGGACCTGGACGACGGTGCCGGTGTCGTCGGAAGCGACGAACCGGACGCGGCCGGCCGGGATGGCGAGGGCGGTGGTGATCGGGGCGGGGGTGGTGAACTTCTGCATCGGATTCTCCTTGGCTCGGTGTGTGAACCCACCTTCGCCGCCCCCGCTGACACCGAAAGGCCACCGCCCTGACACGACCCCTGACAGCGCCGACGCGCTCCTCAGGCGTCGACCGCCAGCCGGTATCCGCGCTTCACCACCGTCTGGACCACCTTCCCGCCCCCCAGCGACGTCCGCAGCCGGCCGATCGCCGTCTCCACCGCGTGCTCCTCGCCGCCCCCGGGCAACGCCGAGATCAGCTCGCGCCGCGACACCACCCGCCCCGGCGACGCCGCCAGCGCCCGCAACAACGCCATCGGCGCGGGCGCCACCTCGCACCACTCGCCGTCCACGATGGCCGCCTGGCCGCGGAGCTCGATCGAACGCCCTCCCGCGCGCAGGCGAGGCGAACGCGCGACCAGGGTCTCCGCCACCGTCCTGGCCAGTGCGCCGATCCGGGCGCGGTGCGGCTGCACCGTCGGCACCCCCAACGCCGCCAACGGGCCGGCCGTGATGGGTCCGACGCAGGCCGCCACCACCGGGCCGGACAGCGCCGTGACGAGCCCCGGCAGCCGGCCCGTGCGGCGGGCCAGCGCGATGAGGGACGCCGCCGCCGGGGCGCTGGTGAACGGGAGCGCGTGGATGGAGCCGTCCAGGACGCCGTCGAGCAGGCGGTCGACCGGGCCCGGGTCCACCGGGCCGACCCAGCGGTACACCGGGATCTCGATCACCTCGGCGCCCGCCGCGCGCAGCGTGTCCACGAAGTACGGCAGCGGCTCGCCGTGCAGCTGGACCGCGATGCGCAGCCCGTCGACCCCCGACGACAGCAGGTGCTGCAGCAGCTCCGCGTTGCTCTCCGACGCCGGTGAGTACGACTCCGACAGCCCGGCCGCCCGCAGCGCGCCGGTCACCTTCGGCCCGCGGGCCAGCAGCGCCGCCGTCGACAGCCGGTCCAGCAGCGAATCCCCCAGCCCCCAGCCCTCGGCCGCCTCCAGCCAGCCGCGGAAGCCGATGCCGGTGGTCGCGACGACCGCGTCGACCGGCGCCGCCAGCAGCGCCGCCGTCGCCGCGTGCAGCTCCCGGTCGTCCGTCAGCGGCACGATCCGGATCGCCGGGCCGTACCGGACGCTCGCCCCCTTGCGCACCAGCAGCGCGCCGAGCTCGTCAGCCCGGCGCGCCGCGGTGATGCCGATCACGAAACCGGCCAGTGGGAGCACATCGCTCACGGGCTCTCCACTTCGACGACGCCTTCCCGCACGCGCACCTCGTACACCGGCACCGAAACGTCCGCGGCGTCCAGGCACTCGCCGGTTTCGAGGGCGAACCGCTCCTTGTACACCGGCGACGCCACCACCGGCACGCCGCCGGTGTCGCCGACGATGCCGCGCGAGAGCACCGCCGCGCCGCTGCACGGGTCCCAGTTGGACAGCGCGTACAGCCGGTCACCGGGCAGCCGGAAGATCGCCACCTGGACGCCGTCGTCGAGCAGCGCCGCCACCCCGGCGTACTCGGGCACCGCGCCGACGGGGCAGACCGCCGTCCAGGTCCGTTCGATCGACGTGGTCATCGCCGCACCTCCGGAACTCCCAGCATCACAGGCACTTTCTGCGCCCGCTCCTCACGGAACGAGATCGCCGGGTCGGGCGCGCCCGGCGCGTTGACGAAGGAGGAGAACCGGGCCAGCTTCTCCGGGTCCTCCAGGACGCCCTTCCACTCGTCGGCGTAGTTGTCGACGTGCTTGGCCATCGCCGCGTCGAGGTCCTCGCAGATGCCGAGGGAGTCGTCGACGATCACCGCGCGCAGGTGGTCGAGGCCGCCCTCCAGCTCCTCGATCCACGGCGCGGTCCGCTGCAGCCGGTCGGCGGTGCGCACGTAGAACATCAGGAACCGGTCGATCGTGCGAATCAGTGTCTCGGTGTCCACATCGGACACCAGAAGTTCGGCGTGGCGCGGGGTCGTGCCGCCGTTGCCGCCGACGTAGAGGTTCCAGCCGTTCTCCGTGGCGATGATGCCGAAGTCCTTGCTCCGCGCCTCGGCGCACTCCCGGGCGCACCCGGACACCGCCGACTTGAGCTTGTGCGGCGAGCGCAGGCCGCGGTAGCGCAGCTCCAGCTCGATCGCGAGGCCGACGCTGTCCTGGACGCCGTAGCGGCACCACGTCGACCCGACGCACGACTTCACCGTGCGCAGCGCCTTGCCGTAGGCGTGCCCGGACTCGAACCCGGCGTCGACGAGCCGCCGCCAAATCAGCGGCAGCTGGTCCACGGTCGCGCCGAACAGGTCGATCCGCTGGCCGCCGGTGATCTTGGTGTACAGCCCGAAGTCGCGCGCCACCTCGCCGATCACGATCAGCTTGTCCGGCGTGATCTCGCCGCCGGGGATCCGCGGGACCACCGAGTACGTGCCGTTGCGCTGCAGGTTCGCCAGGTACCGGTCGTTGGTGTCCTGCAACGTCATCTGCTCGCCGCCGAGCACGTGCCCGTTGCCGAGGGTGGCCAGGATGGACGCCACCGCCGGCTTGCAGATCGCGCAGCCGCTGCCCGCGCCGTAGCGGGCGATGAGCTCGCTGAACGTGGTGATCCGGGTAGCCTGGACGATCTCGAACAGCTCCGCGCGCGACTGCGGGAAGTGCTCGCAGACGGCCTTCGACTGCTCGACACCGGCCGCGCTGAGCAGCTTGGACAGCAGCGGGACGCACGACCCGCAGGCGGTGCCCGCCCGCGTGCACACCTTCAGCTTCGGGACGGTGTCACAGCCGTCCTCGTGGATGGCCGTCGTGATCGCGCCCTTGGAAACGGCGTTGCACGAGCAGATCTGCGCCGCGTCCGGCAGCGCGTCGACGCCGACCGCGGCGCCGCCGCCCGCCGGGGCGAGGATCGCGCCCGGCTCGGCCGGCAGCGGACGGCCGACCAGCGCGCGCAGCGTGTTGTACTCGGTCGCGTCGCCGACGAGCACGCCGCCGAGCAGCGTCTTGCCGTCGTCGGTGACCACGAGCTTCTTGTACGTCCCGGCCACCGCGTCGTTGACGGCGACTTCCAGGGCGCCCTCGGTCGTGGCGTGGGCGTCCCCGAAGGAAGCGACATCGACGCCCATCAGCTTCAGCTTCGTGGACGTGTCCGGCTCCGGGAACGTCCCGCCGCCACCGGTGAGCTGGGCGGCGACGATCTCCGCCATCGCGTAGCCGGGCGCCACGATGCCGTACACGCGGCCCTCGACCGCGGCGCACTCGCCGATCGCGTAGATCGCCGGGTCGCCGGTGCGGCAGGAGGCATCCGTCAGCACGCCGCCACGCGGGCCGAGGTCCAGTCCGGACTGCCGGGCGAGGTCGTCGCGCGGCCGGACCCCGGCGGAGAACACGACCAGGTCGACGTCCAGTTCGGTGCCGTTGCCGAGCTTGGCCAGCAGCCGCGAGCCGTCGGCCTCGATCGCGTCGGTGGACGTTCCTGTGTGGACGGTGACGTCCAGGTCGGTGATCAGCCGCCGCAGGAGCGCGCCGCCGCCTTCGTCGACCTGCAGCGGCATCAGCCGCGGCGCCATCTCGACGACGTGCGGGGACAGGCCCATGTCCCGCAGCGCCTTCGCGGCCTCCAGGCCGAGCAGGCCACCGCCGATGACGACGGCCGACCGCCGGCCGCGGCCCGGCTTGTCGATCGCCGCCGCGCGGATGCTGTCGAGGTCCTCGATGGTCCGGTAGACGAAGCAGCCGTCCAGGTCGTGGCCGGGCACCGGCGGCACGAACGGCCGCGAGCCGGTGGCCAGCACCAGCGCGTCGTAGGAGACGACGTCACCGGAAGCCGTGGTCACCGTCTTGGCGGAGCGGTCGACCGACACCGCCAGCTCACCGAGCCGGAGCTCGACGTGCGCGTCGCCGGCGTAGTCCGAGCCGGGGAGGGCCAGGGTGGCCGGGTCCCAGGTGTCCACATAGGACGTAAGGGCCACCCGGTCGTACGCCGGGCGCGGCTCCTCGGACAGGACGACGATGTGCCAGGTCCCCGAAGGGTCTTCCGCGCGCACCGCCTCCACGAGCCGGTGGGCGACCATGCCGTGTCCGGCGACGACCAGGGTGGGCATCTCAGACCTCCGCTCCCGCGAGCGCCAGACCGCGCTCACTCGTGGGCTGTTCGGCGGGCTTCCGCAGGTAGACCGCCCAGGTGACGGCGAAGCAGAGCCCGTAGAAGACGAGGAATCCGATGAAGGCGGGCACGCCGCTCTTCGCGTCGGCGAAGGACTGCCGGAACGCCAGGTTGATGAAGAGGCCACCTTCGGCACCGATCGCGCCGGCCAGGCCGATCAGCGCGCCGGACAGGCGCCGCGCCTTGAGCAGTTCGGCCGTCTCTCCGGCGCCGTTCGCGATGGCGACCTTCGCCTTGGCGCGGAAGATGGCCGGGATCATCTTGTACGTCGAGCCGTTGCCGATGCCGGTGAGCACGAACAGCACGATGAAGGCGGTCGTGAACAGCGCCAGGGACTTCGACGTCGACGCCAGGATCAGCACCACCGTGGCCAGCGCCATCCCGATGAACGTGAAGAAGGTGACCTTGCCGCCGCCGATGCGGTCGGCCAGCCAGCCGCCGGTGGGCCGCGAGAGCGAGCCGAGCAGCGGGCCGAGGAACGTCACCGCGGCCGCCTGCAGCGGAGTGCGGCCGAACTGGTTCTGCAGCACCAGGCCGAAGGCGAAGCTGTAGCCGATGAACGAGCCGAACGTGCCGACGTACAGGAACGACATCACCCAGGTGTGCGGGTCCTTGACGACCTCGCGCATCGCCTTCGTGTCGCCCTTCATGGTGGCGAGGTTGTCCATGTAGAAGTACGCGCACAGCGCCGCGATGACGATCAGCGGCAGGTAGATGAACAGCACCAGCCGCGGCGCGGTCGCGCCCGCCGTGCCGATCACCAGCAGCCCGACCAGCTGGATCGCCGCGACACCGAGGTTGCCGCCGCCGGCGTTGAGGCCCAGCGCCCAGCCCTTGTGCTTCTCGGGGTAGAAGGCGTTGATGTTCGTCATCGACGAGGCGAAGTTGCCGCCGCCCACCCCGCCGAGGGCGGCGACGAGCAGGAAGGTGCCGAGCGACGTGCCGGGGTGCAGCACGATCGCGGCCAGCGTGGTCGGGATCAGCAGCAGCACGGCCGAGACGACCGTCCAGTTGCGGCCGCCGAACTTCGCCACGGCGAACGTGTAGGGCAGCCGCATCAGGCCGCCGATCAGCGTCGGCGTCGAGACGAGGAGGAACTTGTCGGCGGCGGAGAAGCCGTAGTCCTTACCCATGAACAGGACGATGACCGACCAGAGGGTCCAGATCGAGAAGCCGATGTGCTCGGCGAAGACCGAGAACCACAGGTTGCGGCGGGCGACCTTCTTGCCCGTGGACTCCCAGAATTCTTCGTTCTCGGGTTCCCAGTGCTCGATCCAGTGCTTTCCTTGGTGGGCCACGGCGTTCTCCTTCGTGCGGCGGTTCGTGCTGGTCATTGCGCGGCGAGCCAGTTCGCGATGCCGCCGACGGTGTCGGTGCACCCGCCGCATCCCGTGGTGGCTCGCGTGGCCCGCGCCAGTGCGGGAGTGTCGGTGGCCCCGGCCTTCCAGGCCTCGATCAGCCGGCCCTTGGTGACGTTGTTGCAGCGGCAGATCACCGCCGCCGCGGGCAGGTCGGCGGGGCTGGCCGCCGGGGTGCTGCCGCTGGGCAGCGCGCGGCCGAGCAGGACGGCGAGCCGGTCGTCCGGCAGCGGCGTCCCGCGGTCGTGGAACTGCGTGATGGTGGCGGCCGCGTCGGGCAGGCCGAGCAGGATCGCCCCGGTCACGCGGTTTTCGCGGACGACGAGCTTGCCGTACCGGCCACCGGTGGGGTCGTTGAAGGTGAGCACCTCGGCGCCGTTGTCGGATGCTTCGAGCTGGGTCTCGCCGAGCGCGGCGAGGTCGATGCCGCGGGCCTTGAGCCGGGTGACGGCCGTGGTGCCGCGGTAGCGGGCCGCCGCGTTCGTCCCGGTGAGGACGTCGGCGAGGACTTCAGCCTGCTCCCAGGCGGGCTGGATCAGCCCGGCCGGGGCGCCGGGGTGGCGGGCGCAGTCGCCGAGGGCGTGGATGCGGCCGTCGCTGGTGCGCAGGACGTCGTCGACGAGGATGCCCAGGTCGACGTCGAGGCCGGCTTCGGCGGCCAGGCTGGTCTCGGCGCGGACGCCGGCGGCGACCACGACCAGGTCGGCCGGGACGAGGCTGCCGTCGTCGAGCTTGAGCCCGTCGCCGGGCAGGTAGCGGGCGGCGGTGGCGCCGAACTTGAACGTCACGCCCAGGTCGGTCAGCCGGCGGGCCAGCACGTGCCCGGCCGCGGGGTCGAGCTGGCGTTCCATGACGTGACCCAGCGGGTGCACGACGGTCACCTGGTTGCCGCGCCCGGCCAGCCCGCGGGCGGCTTCGAGGCCGAGCAGGCCGCCGCCGAGCACCGCGACCGGCGCGCCGAAGCGGGCGGCGTCGAGGATCTTGGCGCAGTCGTCGAGGCTGCGGAAGGCGACCACGCCGGGTCCGGCTTCCAGGCCTTCGACCGGCGGGATCCACGGGTTCGCGCCGGTGGCGAGCACCAGGGCGTCGTAGTCGACCGAGGAACCGTCGGCCAGCTCGACACAGCGCTTCTCGCGGTCGATGCGTGCTACGTCGACGCCCAGCCGGAGGTCGATGTTGTGGCGCTGGGCCCATTCGTCGTCGTGCAGGCGGACGCTTTCGGCGCTCATCCCGCCCGCGACGACGGCTGACAGCAGGACCCGGTTGTAGGCGGCGTGCTTCTCGGCACCGAGGACGGTCAGGCGGACGCGCTCGGCGATCGGGTCACGGCGGCGGATTTCGTCGGCGAGCCGGGCGCCGGCCATGCCGTAGCCGACGATGACGACTTCACGGGGGGTCATGCGGCACCATCCACAGTAGACAGGGCAACGGCACACACCTTGAACTCCGGCATCCGGGAAACCGGGTCGAGCGCCGGGTTGGTGAACAGGTTGGCCCGCTGCTCACCCGGGAAGTGGAACGGCAGGAAGACGAGGTCGGGTTTGAGGCTCTGCGCGAACCGGACCCGCGCGACGGTTTCGCCGCGCCGGGAGCGGATCAGCGCCCGGTCGCCTTCTTCGAGCCCGGCGCGCTTGGCGGTGTCCGGGTGGACCTCGACGAACGCCTCCGGGACGACCTCGTTGAGCTCGCCGATCAGCCGCGTCTGCGCGCCCGACTGGTAGTGCTGCAGCACGCGGCCGGTGGTGGCCTGCAAGGGGAACTCGTCGTCCGGGAGCTCGGCCGGGCCGGTGTGCTCGACCGGCACGAACCGCGCGCGGCCGTCCGGGTGGGCGAAGGCGTCGAGGAACATCCGCGGGGTGCCGGGGTGGTCGTTCCCGGGGACCGGCCAGTGCAGCGCCTCGCCGCTGCGGAGCCGGTCGTAGCTGACGCCCGAGTAGTCGGCGATACCACCCTTGGACGCGACCCGCAGTTCCTCGAACACGGTCTCGGCGTCGGTCGGGAACCGGCCTTCGGGCTGGCCCAGCCGGAGCGCGAGGCCGTGGAGGACGTCGAGGTCGGACCGGACGCCCGGCGGCGGGGTCAACGCCCTGCGCCGCAGCAGGATCCGGCCTTCGAGGTTGGTGAGCGTGCCGTCCTCCTCGGCCCACTGGGTGACCGGCAGGACGACGTCGGCGAGCGCCGCGGTCTCCGACAGCACGAAGTCGGCGACGACCAGGAAGTCCAGTTCGGACAGTCGATCCTGGACCCGCTGCGAGCGCGGCGCCGAGACGACGACGTTGCTGCCGAACACCATCAGCGCCTTCGGGCCGTTCTCCTGGCCGAGCGCTTCGAGCAGTTCGGTGGCCGAGCGGCCGGGGCCGGGCAGGCTTTCGGCGTCCACACCCCAGACACCGGCGACGTACGCGCGCGCGGCCGGGTCGTCGAGCTTGCGGTAGCCCGGCAGCTGGTCGGCCTTCTGGCCGTGCTCGCGCCCGCCTTGGCCGTTGCCCTGGCCGGTGAGGCAGCCGTAGCCGGAGCCCTGGCGGCCGGGCAGGCCGAGGCTGAGGGCGAGGTTGATCCAGGCGCCGACGGTCGCGGTGCCGGTGGCGTGCTGCTCGGTGCCGCGGGCGGTGAGGACGTAGGCGTTGCGGGCGCCGGCGAGCTTTTCGGCGGCGAGCCGCAGGTCGGCGGCCGAGACACCGGTGACGCGCTCGGCGCGCTCCGGCCACCAGCTCGCGGCGATCCGCCACACGTCGGCGAACCCGCTGGTGCGCTCGTCCACATAGGACTGGTCGAGGTGGCCGCCTTCGACGACGGCGTGCAGGATGCCCAGCGCCAGCGCGAGATCCGTGCCGGGCGCGGGCGCCAGGTGCAGGCTCGCCAGCTCGGCGGTCGGGGTCCGCCGCGGGTCGACGACGATCAGGTCGGTGCCGCGCAGGTGCTGGGTGAACGGCGGCATCGTCTCGGCCGGGTTCGCCCCGGCGAGCAGCACGACGTCGGCGTTCTTGAGATCGGTGACCGGGAACGGCATCCCGCGGTCGGCACCGAAGGCCTTGATCCCGGCGGCGGCGGCCGACGACATGCACCAACGGCCGTTGTAGTCGATCTGCGAGGTGCCGAGCGCGACCCGGGCGAACTTGCCGAGCAGGTAGGCCTTTTCGTTGGTCAGTCCCCCGCCGCCGAAGATCGCGACGCCGTCGGGGCCGTGGTTTTCCTGCGTCTCGCGGAGCTTCCGGGCGACGAAGTCGAGAGCGAAGTCCCAGCTGACCGGCTCGAGCGCACCGTTGACGCGCAGCATCGGCGTGGTCAGCCGCTTCGGGCTGGTGAGCAGCGAGCCGGAGGTCCACCCCTTCTGGCACAGGCCGCCGGCGTTGACGGGGAAGTCCCGCGGGGTGACGCGGGTGCCGTCGAGGCTCATCCCGCACTGCAGGGCGCAGTACGGGCAGTGGGTGTCGACCTGCGGCATCGGGCACCTCCTCGGCGTTTCGGGCGTGCCCTGACGCTAAGGAGGCCGTGTTAACCGGATTCGACCGAATGTTTCAGGCAGTTGACATTGCGGCGGTGTTTCCGCCGCCCGGCCGGTGAGATCCGTGTCCATCTGGCGGGAGTCGGGAGGTCAGCGGTCGGTTCCCGAAGGTGACACGGGTGGCTGGGACGTGGGTCACAAGCCCCCGGACACCGTGTCGTCCATCCAGGTACGCGCGTCGTCCATCCAGGTACGCATGTCGTCCATGCCGGTACGCGTACACAGCCGGACGACACGCGTATCCAGATGGACGACACGCGTACGCAGGTGGACGACACGGCGGCGCTCAAAGGACGCCGGAGACCTCGCGCGCCGCCGCGCGCAGGCCGTCCAGCGATGCCTGGGTCGACCTCGGGTTCAGCGCGTTCGACGCCAACCGGAACAGCACCGCGCGCAACAGCAGCTGTGGCCACTCCGGCAGGTGGGCCCACCTTTCGAGCAGGTCCCGCCCCGCGCCACCCCAGGCCAGGGCGTCGACCGCGACGATCGCCGCGCCGTACTCGCCCGGCCGGTAGTACGGGACGAAGTCGACCAAGCCCGGGCCGGCGTCTCCGTCGAAGAGCAGCCCCGCCAGCAGCTCGCCGTGCGCCACCTGCGACGGGAGCCGGATCGGGCGGCGGGCGGGTGCGAGGACCTCGAACCAGCGGCCGCCCTTCGTCTCGTCCAGGGGGACCTCGAGCTCCTCCCAGGCCACGCGGTCGGCGACCGCGTCGACGTCGGTGCGCGTGTCGAGGAAGTCCGGTCGCGGCAGGCCGACCGTGGCCCGGTGCAGCTTGACCGCGGCCAGCACCGAAGCGTCGCCGCGGTGCTCCGGCGTGCCGGAGACGAACCGGGAGGCCGTCCAGCCGCCGACGATCCAGCGGCCGTCCGTGGAGCGAACCGGCTTCGCGACCCGGAGGCCCGGCTCGCGGACGTAGTCGAGTGCGTGCGCGGTCCACAGTGTCCGGACCTTGTCGGTGACCGGCTTGAGCACCAGGTCGCCGCAGCGCCACGCCGTCGAATCCGGCAGGCGTTCACCGTCGTCCGCGGGGCCGCCGAAGGCCGCGCGGACGTGCGCCGGGGGACGTTCGAGGGTTGACCGCACGAGCCGTGACGTTACCCGGCCGGGTGTTCCACGAATGAGAAGACTCGCTGCTCACACGCGGTTTCCCGGCCGGGCGAAAGACACACTGTCAGTAGGTCGGCAGGCTCGGGTCGATCTGCTTCGCCCAGGCGAGCACGCCGCCGCCGAGGTGCGTCGCGTCCTTGAAGCCGGCCGCGTGCAGGGCGGCGAGGGCCTCGGCGGACCGGGCACCGGACTTGCAGTGCAGGACGATCGGCTTGTCCTGCGGCAGCTCGGCCAGCGCCTCACCCGAGAGGATCCGGTCCTTCGGGATCAGCGTCGCGCCCTTGATGTTGACGATCTCGTACTCGTGCGGCTCGCGGACGTCGATCAGCGCGAAGTTCTCGCCGCTGTCGAACTTGGCCTTGAGCTCCGCCGGGGTGATCGTGCTGCCCGACGCCGCCGAAGCCGCCTCGTCGGACACGACCCCGCAGAACGCCTCGTAGTCGATCAGCTCGGTGATCTTCGGCGTGTCCGGGTCCTTGCGGATCTTGACCTCGCGGTACTTCATCTCCAGCGCGTCGTAGCTGATCAGGCGGCCGAGCAGCGGCTCGCCGATGCCGGTGATGAGCTTGATCGCCTCGGTCACCATGATCGAGCCGATGGACGCGCACAGCACGCCCAGCACGCCACCCTCGGCGCAGGACGGGACCATGCCCGGGGGCGGCGGCTCCGGGTAGAGGTCGCGGTAGTTGAGGCCCTTGCCGTTCGGCGCGTCCTCCCAGAACACGCTGACCTGGCCTTCGAACCGGAAGATCGAGCCCCAGACGTACGGCTTGCCCAGCAGCACCGCGGCGTCGTTCACCAGGTAGCGCGTCGCGAAGTTGTCGGTGCCGTCGACGATCAGGTCGTACTGCCCGAAGATCTCCAGCGCGTTCGACGAGTCGAGGCGGTCGGTGTGCAGGTGCACCTTGACCAGCGGGTTGATCTCGGCGATCGACTCCTGCGCGGACGCGGCCTTGAGCTTGCCGACGTCGGATTGGCCGTGGATGACCTGGCGCTGCAGGTTCGACTCGTCCACGACGTCGAAGTCGACGATGCCGAGCGTGCCGACCCCGGCGGCGGCCAGGTACAGCAGCGCGGGGCTGCCGAGGCCGCCGGCCCCGATCACCAGGACCTTCGCGTTCTTCAGCCGCTTCTGCCCGGTCACCCCGACGTCGGGGATGATCAGGTGACGGCTGTACCGGGCCACCTCTTCCTTGGTGAGCTCGGCAGCCGGCTCGACGAGCGGCGGCAGTGCTGACATGGGTCCTCCATCTCGCGCGCGTATCGCGTCCATCCCACTATGCACAACGCGCGCAGGCAAATATGCCTTCCCGCGTCCAGGGAGTGGGATTACTGCGGGGTGGGGTTCGGCCAGGAGTTGGTCTTGCAGATGCGGCCGTCCTTGGCCACCTTGCCCTTGTCGCCGCCGGGGATGTCGTTGAGCATCGCCACGTAGTCGTCGTTGACGCCGAAGGACTGCTGCATCATCACCGGCGCCGGCTGGTCGGTGCCGCCGCAGCCGACGTGCTGGTTGCCCAGGGCGTGCCCGACCTCGTGGTTGATGGCGTACTGCCGGTACCCGGTCATGTCGGCGCCGTAGGCCTTCGCGCCGCGCACCCAGCGGGCCAGGTTGATCAGCACCCGGCCGAGGCTCTTGCGGTAGCAAGAGGCCTCGAACTTGATCTGGAACCCGCAGGCGTCCGGCCGGTGCGTGGTCTCCGGCGTGGTCAGGCTCACCCGGAACGACGGGTTCGGGAAGTTGGCGTCCACCCGCTGGAACGCGATCTTGCCGTCCCAGGTCCAGCCCTGGGTCGGGTTCGACAGCGTGCCCTGGACGGCCGTGGCGAAAGCGTCGTCACCGGCGTAGCTCGCCGGGTCGATGCCGTCCTCGACCTCGACGGTGTAGGTGTACAGCTTCCCGTTGCCGATCTTCGGGCCGCTGCCCGGGACGACGTGCCACTTGCCCGCGCCCGCCTGCGTGAACGGGATGCCCTCCGGCAGGTCCGCGGTCGGCACCTTGAGGTCGACCGGGGTGGCCGGGTTCTCCGGGATGGGCTGCTCGCCGTTGCCGTCGATCGCGCCGCCGGAGGAGTCGCCGCCCGCCGACTCGACGCCGGGCGCGGAGGCGCCGGGGCCCTGCTCGGCGATCGGCTGGGCCGGGCTGTTGGCCGTGTTGACCACGACGAGCACGGTCAGCACCACCAGGATCGGCAGCGCGTAGACGCGCCAGCCGTAGGTCTTGGCCAGCTTCCCCAGGCCGGACTTCGACGGCGGGTCCGCCTCCTGCTCCCGGGCGACCGGCACCTCCGGCTTCCAGGAGGCGCTCAGCGGCTCGGCGCTGGTCCGGCGGCTGCCCGAGCGGTAGCGGTCCTCGCCGACGCGCAGCGCCGGCGACTTCGACGACGGTCGGTACTGCCCGGTGCGCGGGTGGTCCTCGGCGTCCGGCGTCCGGCGGGCCGACGCGCGGTGGGGCGTCCGCCGATCTTCGCCTCGCGCGTCCTGCTTCACCCGGTCCACCGCACCAGGGTGCCACAGCGGCGAAGCGCCACTCGCGCCGACTGGCGGATCATCGAGTGAACTCGGCATCCCCCGATCGGGCTACCAGGTGCCCGCTTCGACGTGCTCCCACATGCCCAGCACGGCCTTCGCGACGACGACCGGGCGTTCCATCTGCGCCACGTGGCCCGTGCGCGGCAGCACGAGGAGCCGGGCCCGCGGGATCGCCCGGGCGGTCCGCACCGCGCGTTTCACCGAGATGACGCGGTCCTCCCGGCCCCAGACGACCAGCGTCGGCGCCTTGACGAGCGGCGCGACCGACCACAGCGACGCCTTCCCGAGCGTCGACCACGCCCGGAAGATGGCGAACGTGCTGCGCGCCATCGCGGGCGCGGCCCAGGCGAACCCCGCGCGGGCGCCGTGTTCCTCGGTCAGCTCGTCGAGCCGGCTCTCAGGGAACCGCGACGGGTCGGCGAAGCACAGCTTGATGACCTGCGCGGCGCGTTCCCGCGGCCCGAGCGCGGCCAGCTGGGCCCGCACCCGCGCGCCGACCAGCGGCAGGTAGGCGAACGCCATCCGCGGGTCCGACAGCCGCCGCGGGTCGAGCCGCAGGTCGGGCACCGCCGGCGAGATGAGCGTCAGCGTCTTCACGAGCTCGGGCTTCTGCGCCGCGACCAGCAGGGCGATCGCGCCGCCCATGGAGTTGCCGAACAGGTGCACCGGCGCGCCGACCGCCTCGATGTGCTTCACGACGACGTCTGCGTGCGCCTGAAGCGTGAAGTCGAAGCCCTCTTCGGGCTCGGAGTAGCCGAACCCGGGCAGGTCGATCGCCGTGCCGCCGGCGACCGGCGCGAGGAGCGCGGCCAGGTCGGTCCAGTTCGTCGACGAGCCGCCGAGGCCGTGGACGTACACCGCCGGGACGCCGTCCGGGCCCGGCGTGCGGCGGACGTGCAGCCGGGCGGTGCCGACCTCTTCGAACGTCGCCGGCCACGGCGGCGGGACCGGGTCGAGCGACGGCAAGGCCCTGCTCGAGAGCGGCACGTGGGTCAGCGGCGGCCGGGCCTGCACGGGGGTGTTCACGGGTCCAGAATGCCCGACCCTTGGCGCGGCACACGTACCGGCGAGTAATCTTCAGGGCGACTTCACGCGGTGGCGACCCCGCCCGTCGAAGAAGCGATGACGGGAGGATGAGCATGACGGAGATGACGCGGCTGCAGCAACGTGGGGTGCGGCTGCCCCGGACCGAGCGCCGGGCTCAGCTCCTCGCCGCGGCGCAACGGGTCTTCGCCGAAAACGGTTACCACGCCGCCGCGATGGACGAGATCGCCGAGGTCGCGGGCGTCTCGAAGCCGGTGCTGTACCAGCACTTCCCCGGCAAGCTCGATCTGTACATCGCGCTGCTGGAGAGCCACGTCGACGAGCTGGTCAAGCGCGTCCAGAACGCGCTGGACTCGACGACGGAGAACAAGCAGCGCGTGCCGGCGACGGTGGGCGCGTTCTTCGACTTCGTGAGCAACGACGCGGGCGCGTTCCGGATGGTCTTCGAGTCCGACCTGCGCGGCGAGCCGGCGGTCCAGGAAGCGGTCGACCGGGCGACGTCGGCGAGCGTGGACGCGATCACCGAGACGATCACGGCGGACGCGGGCCTCGACGAGGACAAGGCGCGGTTGCTGGCCGTCGGGCTGGTCGGGATGAGCCAGGTCAGCGCCCGGTTCTGGCTGGCCCACCATCAGTCGATGAGCCGCGAGGAGGCGGTGGCCCTGACGGCCAACCTCGCCTGGCGCGGCATCGGCGGCGGCTTCCCGCTCAAGGACTCCTGACGCCTCGGGCCGGTTGTGAACTAACCGGTTAGTTCACACCGCTCGGGTTAACTAACCGGTTAGTTACGCTGGCCCTCCAGGTGAACTATCCGGTTAGTTACGCCCTGGCCTCGGTGAACTATCCGGTTAGTTAACCCGGCGTCCGTTGAACTATCCGGTTAGTTACCTCGGGCGCCGATGAACTATCCGGTTAGTTCTCTTGAACTCACCAGTTAGTACATTACTCAGGGCGCGGCAGCCACCCGGACCAGCGCGGAGATGCGGCGGGCGACCTCGAAAGGACGCTCCTGCGGCAGCATGTGCCCCGCACCGGGGAACCGGACGAACTCCGCGTGCGGCAGCTCGTCCGCGATCACCTTCGCGTGCGGCAGCGGGCACAGCCGGTCCTTCTCCCCAGCCAGCACCACCGACGGCACGTCGCACAACGCGCCCAGCCCGCCGACGCCCCGGTGGGCCGCGATGGCGTCCAGGAACAGCCCCGCGCTCGCCGGGTGCGCGCAGAGCAGCTGCTCGACGACGCTGTCCACCTGCGCCCGCCCCGGCCGGTCGCCGAACACGAGCCGCCGGGCGCCCGAACGGACCAGGCCCGGCCGCAGCCGCAGCGTGTCCGACCGCAAGCCGGCCAGCAGCCGGGCGACCCGCGGCTCGAAGCGCGTCACGCTCCGGCCGACCAGCCCGGGGAACCCGAGGGTCAGCTGGTCCATGTCCCCGGACGACGTCGCCACGAACGCCGCGCCGGCCAGCCGGGAAGCGACCAGCGACGGGTGCCGTTCGGCGAGCACCATCAGCGTCATCCCGCCCATCGAGTGCCCGGCCAGGACGAGGGGCCCGGAAGGGACGCGGTCGGCGATCAGCTCGGCGAGGTCGTCGGCCAGCCGCGCGATGGTGGCGCCGCCGGGCCGGGCCGGCGACGAACCGCCGTGGCCGCGCAGGTCGTAGCGCAGGACCCGCAGGCCGGGGTCGAGGTGCGGCAGCACCAAGTCCCACGTCCGGTGGTCCTGCGTCCAGCCGTGCACCAGGACCAGCGTCACCGCCGAATCGGCCGGCCCGGACTGCGAGACGTGCAGCGCGGCGCCGTCGCTCGCGACGAACCGGTGCTCGATCGCCGGGTTCCTCAGCCGGGACGCGGTCGTCATCGGCCCGCCGGGAGCAGGAACGACTTGCGCCAGAAGTACTTCCCGGGCAGCCCGACCAGGCCGGACTCCTGCAGGAACGGCATGATCTTCTCCCCGGCCCACGCGATCGTCCCCTGCCAGTTCGGGTTGTTCAGCGCCGCCTCGACGCCGTCGCGCGGGCGGATGCCGACCGCCTTGTAGACGTCCGGGTTGATGAACGCCCGCGTCACGAAGTACGAGATGACCGCGATGATGAACTGCTGGTAGGCGATCTCGGCCTTCGACAGCTTCGCCATCCCGCGCGTGACCTCTTCGCGGGCGAAGGTGACGTGCCGGGCCTCTTCCAGGACGTGGATCCGGTTGACCATCCGGACCAGTGGCTGGACGCCTTCGTCGTTCATCTGCTCGCGCTGCAGCCGGTCCAGGACCTCCTCCGCGACGAGGATCGCGCCGTAGCGGGCCGGGCCGTAGGAAATCGTCGGCATCAGCTTCGCGAGGCGCCGCAACCACGGCACCGGGCCGTAGGCGGGGCAGCCGATCCGCGACGCCATCCGCGCGAACATCGTCGAGTGCCGGCATTCGTCGGCGATTTCGGTGAGCGCGAACTGGGCGTGCGCGGACGTCGGGTCCTGTTCGTAGACCTCTTTGAGCAGCATTTGCATCAGGAGGATTTCGAACCACAAACCGGTCGTGGCGACGCTCGCGACCTCGTGTTTGCCCAGCTCGATGCGCTGCTCGGGAGTCAGCTTGTCCCAGAGTTCGGTGCCGTAGAGCGAGGAGCGCTCTTCGAGGATGAACCGTTTGCCCTCGACGAGCGGCGCGGTCCAGTCGATGTCGACGTCGGGGTCGTAGAACTTGTTCGCCGACGACTTCAGCAGGCGGTCCGCGGTCTTCTCGCGATCCGGTTCCTTCAGCGTCCGCGTCATTGCCGACACCCCTTCCGCGACATGTAACTTGAGGTAACAGTTACCTGTGCGTAGCATGACCCTCGTGATCGAACGTGTCAAGCGCTCAGGCAAGCAGGCCGGCAAGTCCTCCCGCGGCGACGAAGCGACCGGCGACGCCCGGCGCGACCGCTGGCGCAAGCACCGGATCGCCCGGCGCAAGGAGTTCGTCGAAGCCGCGCTCCGGGCGCTCGACACGCACGGCCCGGACCTCGGCATGGAGGACGTCGCCGCGGAGGCCGGCGTCACGAAACCGGTGCTGTACCGGCACTTCGACGACAAGGCCGACCTGTACGTGGCCCTCGGCCAGCGCGGCACGGAAATCCTCTTCGAGCGGCTGATCCCGGCGATCAACGCCGAGCTGGCGCCGGTCCCGCGGATCCGGATGGCCCTCGACGCGTTCTTCACGGTGATCGAGGAGCACCCGAACCTCTATCGGCTGCTCGCGCACGGCCGGCCGGAGAAACCGGTGTCGTCGGACGTCGTGGCCGAGGACAAGGAGCTGATCGCGACGGCGCTGACCGCGCTGCTCGGCGACTACATGCGGATGTTCAACATGGACTCCGGCGCGGCCGAGCCGTGGGCGCACGGCATCGTCGGCATGGTCCAGAACACCGGCGAGTGGTGGCTGGACCGCCGGTCGATGAGCCGCGACGCGGTCGTGGAGTACCTGACGCAGATCATCTGGGCGGCCATCGACGGGCTGACCCGCCAGAACGGCGTGGTCATCGACCCGAACCTGCCCCTGGAAGCCAACAAGGTGGTCCAGCTGGGCCGCACCCCGGAGTCGCTGGAGGAAACGTCATGAGCGAGCACGAACACGACGAAGACGGCTACCACGGCGAGGCGACCCTGGTGGTCGACGGCGTTTCGCTGACGACGACGGTCGAGCTGCGCGGCTACTTCCAGCCGATCGACGGCTATTACCGCTGGTACGGCCGGGTGGCGGTGAACGAGGAGCTGACCCGCCTGGCGGGCGGCAAGAAGAAGGCCGTCGCCATCCAGGCGGGCGCGCACTCGGCCACCGGGGAACTGTCCGACCCGGACCCGTGGGGCCGCTACCGGATCACGGGCACGAGCACGCCGCCGTTCCACGTGCCCACGACCCTGGAAGAGCTCAACGCCTAGGGCAGCCGCGGGCCGGGCAGCTCCACGCCGGGCAGCACGCCGTTCGCGATGTCCGTGGCGCGCCACTTCGGCACGCTCAGCCGGACGGCCGTGACCGGCGCGGCCAGGAAGGGCGCGGCCTCGGGGACCTTGGCGACGAGCAGCTCGCGCACCCGCGCGTCTTCGTCGCCGCCGAGGATCTCGGCGGTGGCCTGGGCCTGCAGGAACGGCTGCATCGGCGAGCCGGTGGAGACGACGACCGAGACCACCGGGCTCTCCCGGATGGCGGCCAGCGTCCGGCCGCGGTCCTCGAGCACGAGGTTCAGCGTGAACTCGCCGCTTTCGGCGAAGTAGACCCCGCCGACCCACGGCCCGGCGCTGCCGGCGGTGGCGAGGAACATCGACTTGTGCGCGGACAGGGTGTTCCGCACGAGGTCCGCGACGGCGGCCTGTTCAAGAGTGGTCACCGGGCGAAGCTAGGGGCCGGAAAAGCGACACTCCAAGGAAAACGCCACCATCCGGTGAAACCGGGAAGGCCGTCCCTCGGGACGGCCTTCCCGCCGGGACCGAGTCAGTCGCCGACGCCGAAGCCGACCTTGCGGACGTCCGAGGGGGCGATCTCGACGTACGCGATGCGGTCGGACGGGACGATGTACTTGCGCCCCTTCTCGTCGTTGATGCGGAAGAGCCCGTCACCGGCCGTCAGGGCCTCGGCGACCAGCTTCTCCACCTCTTCGGGAGACTGGCCACTGGACACCACCAGCTCGCGCGGCGTGTCCTTGATGCCGATCTTGACCTCCACGTGGGACCTCCGCTGGAAATTCGTAAGGGATGTGCCGGCCAAGGCTAACCGAACCGGCTCGTTCCGGTGGCGCATGTCCGCGCCCGACCGCGTCGTCACTTCCGGGTACTCCATCGGGTTCAGCCCAGGCCGAGCGCCTGCATGCGCTTCGTGTGCCCCTGTTGCAACCGCCGGAACAGCGCCGCGATTCCGGAAAGGTCGCCCGAGCCGCTGATGATGAGCTCGGCCAGCCCGTCGCGCTCGGCGACGACGTACTGGGCCTGGGTCAGGGCCTCGCCGAGCAGGCGGCGGCCCCACAGGGCGAGCTTGTCGCGGGTCTTGGGGTCGGCCTCGATGCCGGCCGCGACCTCGCGTTCGGCGAAGGCCGAGTGGCCGGTGTCGGCCAGCACGGTCAGCACCAGGTCCTTCGTCTCCGGGTCGAGCCAGCTGGCGATCTCCCGGTACAGGTCGGCGGCGAGCCCGTCGCCGACGTAGGCCTTGACCAGCGACTCCAGGTACGACTTCGGGGGCGTCGAAGCGTGCCAGGCGTCGATGTGGTTCACGAACGGGGCCATCGCGTCTTCGATCTTGATGCCGTTCGCGGCCACGTGCTTGGCGAGCTGGCCGTAGTGACCGATCTCGGCGGCCGCCATCGCCGCCAGCGCGGCCCGCCCGGCCAGCGTGGGGGCGCTGCGCGCGTCCTCCGCCAGCCGGTCGAACGCGGACAGTTCGCCATAGGCGATCACCCCGAGAAGGTCGACTACGCCTTCACTGATCTCTTTGGGCTCGGTCACGGGGGCAGGGTATCGCCGAAGCACCCGGGCGTGTCGGGACGAGACCGATCACACTGGTTCCGGCGCGCCGGGTACTGTCGAAAAACTGCTGACCAGGTACACTGGCACACGATATCGAGCTTCCGTACGCCATACCGGCGTCGGGAAACAGGCAGGTCACGTGGCCTGCCGACGTACTGCAATGTGCGTGCACGCCTCTTCCGGCATTCCCGGGACGGACCGGTTCCGCGCTCCAGAACAGCGCCAGGGACCAGGGTTTACTCCCGGTCGAGTGTCGAGCGGACCCACGGCTGTGCGCGCTGGTCACGAGAGAGGCGATCACCCTGACCGCAGAAATTCCCACAACCGAACAGACCCCCGCCGTCGCGCTGGAACACAGCGAGACCGGCCCGGCCGCGCTCGACACGTCGCACCCGCTGCAGGCGGGCGTCGAGGTCGAGCCCGAGGCCCCGACCTTCGCGTCCTTCGGCGTCAAGCCCGAGATCGTCAAGGCTCTCGGCGAGGCCGGCATCGAGCGGACGTTCGCCATCCAGGCGCTCACCCTGCCGCTGGCCATGGCCGGCGACGACCTCATCGGCCAGGCCCGCACCGGCATGGGCAAGACCCTCGGCTTCGGCGTCCCGCTGCTGCACCGCGTGCAGGTCCCCGGCGACGGCACCCCGCAGGTGCTCGTCGTGGTGCCGACCCGCGAGCTGTGCATCCAGGTCGCCAACGACCTCAAGGGCGCGGGCAAGCACCTGGGCATCCGGACGCTGGCCATCTACGGCGGCCGCCCGTACGAGCCGCAGATCGAGGCGCTGCGCAAGGGCGTCGACGTCGTGATCGGCACCCCGGGCCGCCTGCTCGACCTGGCCGAGCAGCAGCACCTGGTGCTGGGCAAGGTCCGCGGCCTGGTCCTCGACGAGGCCGACGAGATGCTCGACCTGGGCTTCCTGCCCGACATCGAGCGCATCCTGCGGATGGTGCCGGACGAGCGGCAGACCATGCTGTTCTCGGCCACCATGCCCGGCCCGATCATCACGCTGGCCCGCACGTTCCTGAACCAGCCGACGCACATCCGCGCCGAGGAGAACGACGCCGGCGCGGTCCACGAGCGCACCACCCAGTTCGTCTACCGGGCGCACTCGATGGACAAGCCCGAGGTCATCGCCCGGGCGCTGCAGGCCGAAGGCCGCGGCCTCACGATGATCTTCAGCCGCACCAAGCGCACCGCGCAGAAGGTGGCCGACGACCTGGTCGAGCGCGGTTTCGCCGCCGCCGCCGTGCACGGTGACCTGGGCCAGGGCGCCCGCGAGCAGGCGCTGCGCGCGTTCCGCTCGGGCAAGGTCGACGTGCTGGTCGCGACCGACGTCGCCGCCCGCGGCATCGACATCGACGACGTCACGCACGTGATCAACTACCAGTGCCCGGAGGACGAGAAGACCTACGTCCACCGGATCGGCCGCACCGGCCGCGCCGGGCGCACCGGCGTCGCGATCACCCTCGTCGACTGGGACGAGGAGCCGCGCTGGAAGCTGATCTCGGACACTCTCGGCCTGGACATGCCGGAGCCGGTGGAGACGTACTCGTCGTCGAAGCACCTGTACGAGGACCTGGGCATCCCGGAGGGCACCACCGGGCGGCTGCCGCTGGCCAAGCGGACCCGCGCCGGCCTGGCCGCCGAGGAGGAAGAGGACCTGGGCGGCAAGAAGCGCGGCCGTCGTCGGGGCGAAGCCGCCTCGGAGGACACGCCGCGCAAGCGCACCCGGGCCCCGCGCAAGCGGACCCGCGGCGGCTCGCGGGCGGCCGAGGCGATCGAGGCCGCGGACAACGCCGCTGCCGCTGCTTCCTCGGACGAGGCTCCCGCTTCGGCGGAGGGCCGCACCCGGACCCGCCGCCGCACCCGCAGCGGAAACGCCCCGGAGGCGACCGGCCCGGCCGTCGAAAAGGAAGCCGGCGAGAACGCCGAGCGCCCGGCTCGACGGCGCCGCCGTCGCCGCCCGGCCGCGACGTCTGATACACCTGCGTCGGCAGACTGAGGCTTCTCCATCGGGGGTTCGGGTACGTGAGCGACGTCGAGAAGGCGGACTTCGGGTCCGAGGACGTACTCGAGGACACTCCCGAGAGCACTCCGCCCGCCCCGCGGGTCAAGGCACGTCGTTCGCCTTGGAACCGCGGGCGGGACAGGGTGGCCGCCGCGCTGATCGCGGTGGGCGTGCTCGCGGTCGCGCTGATCATCGGCGTGACGAGCGACAGCGCGGCCACCGACCGGACCGAGGCGGCGCCACCCCCGGCGCTGCCCGCGGTCCCGGACAAGGTCCCGGGGTCGATGGCGGAGATCTGGAGCGCCCCGAGCGGCGCGACACCGGTCCCGGTCGTGGCCGGCGAGTCGGTGGCCACCGCGAACGGCGGCGAGGTCGCCGCGCGTGACCCGCTGACCGGGCAGATCCGCTGGCACTACACGCGTGACCTGCCGTTGTGCACGCTGGACCAGGTGTGGGGGCGGCTGAACGCCGTCTATGCAAAGTCGATGGGGTGCAGCGAGGTCACGCAGCTGGACCCGGGCACGGGCCGCATCACGGCCCAGCGCAACGGCAACGCGGAGCTGGGCACCCAGCTGGTCGACGACGGCTCCCACGTCACGGCGACGGGCAAGAAACTCCTCACCACCTGGCGTGACGACCTGGTGCAGAGCGCGGAGTACGGCCAGGTCCCGGCACTGGTCAACGCGGGCAAGCAGCCGCGAACGGGCTGCACGTACGGAACGGTCGCGGCGGGCTCGGGCAAGATCGGCGTGATCGAGCGCTGCCCGGGCGACCCGGCGGACCGGCTGACGGTGTACAAGGCGGCCCCGGAGAAGGACGACGAGCCGCAGGTCAGCTTCAGTTCGGTGCTGGCGGGCAAGAGGGCCCGCGTGATCGCGATGTCGGGCGACCTGACGGCGGTGGTGCTGCCGGACCAGAAGCTCCTGGTGGTCTACAACGGCGACGGCACCCAGCGCGCGGCGTACCCGCTGGACGTCCCGCCGGGCGACCTGGCGGCCGACCCGCCCTCGGGCGTCGAGGCCACCACCCAGACGGCGGCGAACATGTACTGGTTCAGCGGCTCGAAGCTGGTGGCCCTGTCCCGCGACGACCTGTCACCGCGCTGGACGTTGAGCAGCGCAGCGGGGCCGGGGATCACGTTCGCCCAGCAACTGGTGGTCCCGATCAAGGGCGGCTTGGCGGTGCTGAACGAGACGGACGGTTCGACGATCCGCACGGTCGGTGTCGACCGCCGCGGCTACCAGGGAGTGGTCCGCCTGGGTGCGGCCGGCCCGGTCCTGCTGGAACAACGCGGCCCGACCCTCACCGCCCTGAAGTAACCCGCCTGATCAGGCGAGCCAGAACATGGTGATGGCGGAGACCGTGAAGAGCACGACCGCGAGCCCAGCTCCCACGGCGGGGGGCCCGTTGCGGCGGTCGGCGACCCGCTGAGCGAGCAGGGCCAGCACGGCGGCGATCGGGTGACCGATCAGGAGCGTCGCGCCGGGGCCGGGTGCGCCGGTGAACAGGCAGATGACCCCGACGGCGAGCACCCCGGCGGCGAGGACCGCGAGCCCGGCCGCCAGCGAGCCGGTGAAACCGCGCCACCAGCGCCCACGGTCTTTCGCGGCCTTGGCGGGTGAACCGGCCGCGTCATCGTGCTCGGATTCGGCGGGGTCGATCCGCTCGGGTTCGACCCGCTCCTGCGGCTCGGTCGGCGCCTCGGCCACAGCCCGCCCGCCGACCGGCGGCACAGCCGCCGCGCCGCGCACGGGGGCCGGCTCGGCAGGCTGGAGCGGCACGGCTGCCGCGCCGTGGGCGGCCGCCGGCACGGCAGGTTCGGCCCCGTCGCGTGGCACAGCCGCCGTGCCGCGCGCGAGGGCCGGCCCGGCGGGCTCGGCCCGCATCGACGGCACCGGACCCGGCACGGTCGGCGCATCAGCCACAGCCCGCCCGCCGACCGGCGGCACAGCCGCCGTGCCGCGCGCGGGGGCCGGCTCGGCAGGCTCGGCCCCGTCGCGTGGCACAGCCGCCGTGCCGCGCGCGGGCGTCGGCTCGGCGGCTTCGCGGGCCGCCACCTGCTCGGCGTCAGGCTCTCCGGCCGGCAGCGGCACTGTCGCCAGTTCGTCGGTGTCCGGTGAAGCCAACGTTCCCTCCCGTTCAGGGCGCGAGCAGGTCCCAGGGCTGCGCCGCCGGGGCTGCTTCCTGGCCCGCCGCGCAGCTCGGCCTGAAGTCGCACCAGGCGCACCTTCGGTCCGGGCGGGCCGGGAACAGCACCTCTGCGTCGCCGCCCGCGTCCAGGGTATCCGTGGCCAGCCTCAGGTCGCCCGCGGTCTCCTCCGCCCTCTGCAAGTGCCTCTGCAAGCTCTCCGGGGTGTGCTCCGCCGCCGCGATCGTGCCCGTCGGGACGTGGTGCAGCTCCACCGTCGTGCACGGCATGCGCAACGTCCTCGCCGCCGCCACCGCATACAGCGCAAGCGCTTGCGACGCCCTCGCCTCGTACTCGTCCGGCGGGCGGCGGCCCGTCTTGTAGTCCACGATCACCAATTCCCCGGCGCGGGCGTCGATCCGGTCCGCGCGCCCCTCGATGATCATCGACGGCCGCTCCCCCGGCGTGCCGGACACCGGCGCCGACACCCAGCGCTCCAGCCCCACCGGGTCGTGCGAGACGTCGTTGTCCTCGACGTACTCCGCCACCCAGCCCTTCGCCCGCGCCCGGTACCGCGCCGCCTGCTCCTCGCTCTCGAAGCCAGCGTCCTTCCAGAACTCCGCCACCAGCGCCACCGCCCGCTGCGGCACCCGCTTGAGCACCGGCAGGTCGAACAACGCCCGCAGCGCGTTGTGCACCACCGCGCCCAGCGTGCTGTGCGCCCACGGCCCGGTGCGCTGCGGGGTCGGCCGTTCGAGGTACGCGAGGCGGTACCGGCGCGGGCAATCGTCGAAGGTCGCCAGCCGCGCCGGCGAGACCTTCGTGAGCCGCACCGGTTGCGCCACGCCGAAGTCGAAGCCCATCTGCTCCTTCACGACGCCCACGCTACGCACCACCACCGACACTTTTTTCGGGGGTTCGGGTGGCGAAGCCCCCGACCTGGGGCGAGGCCCCAGATGTCACTGCCACTTTCCGCGCGGGGCGAACCCGCCCCG